>NZ_JBEYYJ010000009.1:0-257501 GCF_040645475.1 Streptomyces sp. NPDC046759
TCGTCCGCCCGCTCCAGCAGGGCGCGGGCGTCAGGGAGCAGGGCGGCGCCGGCCGGGGTGAGGGAGACCGAGCGGCGGTCCCGGTCGAAGAGCCGCACGCCCAGGTCTCGCTCGAGCGCCTTGATCTGCTGGCTGAGCGAGGGCCCCGCGATGAGCAGCCGCTCGGCGGCCCGGCCGAAGTTCAGTTCCTCGGCGACGGCGACGAAGTACCGCAGCTGACGCAGTTCCACGCGCGCCATGCTACGCGCGCCGGGAGGCCGCGCCTGTCGGCGGCGAGGCAGCCGCTCGTGGCACGGAGGCCGCGTCTGCCGGCGGCGGGGCAGCCGGTCCTGGCACGGCACCGGCGGGCGCGCCTGTCGGCGGCGACGCGGTCCTGGCACGGCGGCCGCGGCTGTCGGCGGCGGGGCAGCCGGTCCTGGTACGACGCAGCCGCTCGTGTCACGGCGCCGGCGGGCGCGACACGAGCTCACCGGCGGCGGAGGGAGCACATCGTGCGAGGGCGTCCCGGCCGAGATCACCGCCCTGGTCTCCGAGGGCACCGCCCGGGACGAGGGCGACGGACGACCGGCGACGGACAGCGGACGGCGGGCGACGGACAGCGGACGGCGGGCGATGGGCGACGGGCCCCCGACGCCGCCTCGGCGCCCAGGTGACCACGGTGAGGGTGGTGCCGCCGCCCCCTTCCCGCCGAGCGGTCAGAGCGCCGTTTTCCGAGGCGGCCCTTTGGGGGATGAGGATCCCGCTCACTGGTTCAGAGTGCGCGTCGATCTGTGCGGCGGCGTGCTCCCCGCCCGCGAACGGTTGGATTTCGCGGGTGCCCGCACTCGGCCTGGTCGTGGCAGCGGGAGGTCGGGAGGTTCCGGTGACTCCATGAGCCCGACCGGCCCCGGCGCTGTGAAGGACAACGCCGGCCGTCCCGGCCGGCCACGAGCCCCCGGCGACGCAGCCGCCGGAGGGGCGCTTCCCGTGCAGGTCTCGACCATGGGTCGCTCGCCGTTTGCGACCGGGCCGCTCTGGACGGCCGGGTAAGGCGCCTTGACGATCTCGGGGGCCACCAAGCCAGGGCACTGAGGTCTTCTCGGAGCTACTGAAATTGAATTCGTGATGTCGGCCTTGCCCGGCCAAGCGGCGTCACTCACCTCTGGGGGTGGGATGCCCTTCGCGGGTCATGTGCCCTCATCCCGGCCGGCCGTGGGACCCTCCTCGAGGCTTGCGCGAAGGATGCCCAGGGTTGAGGCGATGCGGGCCAGGTCCTCGGGGGGAATCGCCGCGGTCAGTGAGATGAGCTCGCTTTCGACAATGGGGCGGGAAGCGGACAACTGCTCCTCACCCGCGGATGTGAGGCGGAGGACGGACGAGCGGCGGTCCTGGGGGTGCGCGACCCGCACGCACCAGCCCGCAGCCACCAAACGGTCGACCGCCTTGCTGACGGCCCCCACGGTGATCGCCAGTTCGCCGACGATGTCGAGCACGCGGCACCCCGGCACGCGGTCGATGATCTCCAACAACTCGAACTGCCCTAGCCCCAGCCCTCGTTCGACGCGCAAACGGGCACTCACCGCGTTGTAGAGCCGGGTCTCTACGCGGACCAGATCGGTGAAGATCGGGGTGATGTGGCTCACACTAGCTCCTATAGATTCCGGGGAATCATCTTCCTTGGAATCCGGTTGGGGTTCAGGCAGGTGGATTCCCAGGAATCCATCCTCTCACCCCGCCCCATGGAGGCCCCGCATGTCCCGACAGCAGCGCGACACCCTGGACGCCATACTCCGTTCCGCCCCTCGCAGCGAGACGCGGCCCACTCCCGAGCAGCAGCGCAGCGGTTTCGCCGCGGCTGTCACCCGCCCCGCGCCGGAGGGCGTGGTCACCCGCAGGACCGTCCTGGGCGGGCGGCCGATCCTGGAGCTGGAGCCGGCCGAAGCCTCCGGCCGCGGCCGGCTGCTCTACCTGCACGGCGGCGGCTACGTCATCGGCTCACCGGACACCCACGCAGGGCTGGTCGGTGAACTGGCCCGCCGCGCCGGGCTGCGCGCGACCTCGGTGGATTACCGGCTGGCGCCCGAGCACCCTTTCCCCTCGGCCGTCGACGACGGGCTCGCGGCCTACCGCGAGCTGCTGGCGTCGGGCACCGACCCACGGGACCTCGTCATGGCCGGTGACTCCGCCGGTGGCGGATTGAGCATCGCCACGCTGCTCGCCGCCCGGGAGGCCGGGCTTCCGCAACCAGCCGCCGTGGTCGTCTTCTCCCCCTGGGTCGACCTCACCCTCGCTGGAGGAAGCATCCGATCCAAGGAGAGCGCCGACCCCATTTTCACAGAGGCCGACGTGCGTGCCTACGCCGATCTCTACGTCGGCGCAGGCGACAGGGCGCATCCCCTGGCCAGTCCGGTGTTCGCCGACCTCACCGGACTGCCCCCACTCCTCGTGCAGGTCGGGGCGAACGAGGTGCTCCTCGACGACGCGGTCCGGCTGGCCGGCCGCGCGGGCGCCGACGGCGTCGAGGTCACGCTCGAAGTCGGCCCCGGGCTCCCGCACGTCTTCCAACACCACTACGGCCGCCTCGACGAGGCGGACGCCGCACTCGACCGCGCCGCCCGCTTCCTCACCGCCCACCTGAGCGCCGGGCGCCCGGGCACCGACCATCTCGAACCGGTCCACTGACACCGGTCCCGGCGGCCTCCACGTGATGTCGGCGACGGCCGCAGGAGCACCATCGCCGACATCACGGGTGCAATTTCAGCAAGTTCAACCCTCTGCGGGATGAGGCGTGGACCACTTCGCGTATGCGCGTCCTTCGCCGGTAGGGAGTCACACCGGGGCCGGCAGGTCCATGAGCGCGAGTTCGGCCGGGTCGGCAGATCGGCGCGACCTCCATGGAGATCGCGCTGACCAGCTTCTTCAACCGGATCAGCCGCACCATCAAGGAACCGGCCGGCAAGACCTGGGCCTGAGCGCAGCGTGGCTCTCACCCACTGAGGCATCGCCAGCGAATCGATCTCCGGGTGAGCCACGAGACCGGGCAGGTGCGAATCCCCGGGTAGGACTGGTCTGCCAAGACCATGTCCGCTCGAATCAGCGGCTTCACGTCGGTCACCTGTGCTGCCGCGCTCGACGTCCCACGCCACATCGTTGAGTTCCTCGCCCGGTCGCTGGCCGCCCACCAGCGCGGCATCGGCACGTCGAAGGGCGGTGAGGCGGCCGGGCAGTAGCCGATGGCCCCACCAGCCGCAGCTTCGGCCGCATTGCCAGGAGAATCGCGACCGGCGTCGCGCAGAACCGCCTGGTCGGAGCGGCGGAAAAGCCATTGAAGTAGCGGCCGGCCGTCCGCAAGGCTGCCGCCATGGGTTCCCCGAACTTCACCGCGCCGCCGCCCGATCCTGAACCTGCCGCCGTCGACACCTTCCTCTCCGCCGTCGACCACACGATGAACAGCAACACCTTGCTGCTCACGGCGGATTGCGACGTGCCCCTCGCAGCCGGGAACCGCCAGGATGTCCTGCACGCTTTCCTGCGCAGCTCCCTGTTCGAGCGGCTGATGCGTGCCGCGGACGTGCGTCGCAACTGGTACAACCTGTCGGACGAGTACGACAGTGGGCCCTTCATGCGTCCGCTCCTTCGCGAGGGCTTCCGCGCCAGGGTCAGCCCACTCGACCATGCAGGCTTCCTGGCACGGCTGCGCTGGATGCTCTGCGGGGCGTTCAGCCCCTACGGGCACCACTACCCGGCGGCGGACGCCGAGCGGCTGGTGCGCAGCTTCGCCAGGGAACTGCTCGGCACAGACGGCCTGGCATGGTCTTTCGCCACTGTCAGCCCCGATTTCCTGCCGTCCACCGGCTACTACAGCGGCGAGGAGCCGCAGCCGCCGGCGTACTTCGACGGCAGCGGTTCCGACACCGCCACGTTCGTCCACCGGGACCACACCTTCCACCTGCTGCTGACGAACGGCTCGCCTTGAGGGGGCGCTGTTTGTGCCTTACAACGGCTGACACAATGAGGTGGATCGCCTCTGGTTGCCGTGTCCGGGGCGGTAGTTGAGCGTTCGGCTTGGTGTGGGGACATCGCCGTGGATCGTGTCGGATGAGCTGTGGGATCGCCTGGAGCCGCTGCTGCCGCAGCGCGAACGGCGCTTCCGATACCCGGGCCGCAAGGCGTTACCGGACCGGGAGGTACGGTGCGGGATCCTGCACTGGCCTTGGCTGGCATGGCATGGCATGGCCTGCCATGGCACTGAGAGCGTGTGGCTCGGAGGCCGATGGCACCTCCTCCACTTCGGCTTCTGCGGCCACAGCCGGCGGCTCCGACACCTCCTCGGGCGCCCCCTCGACGGCGGACCGTACCGGCGCCGGCGGTACGTCCTCCTCCTCGGCGAGCCGCTCCGCCGGCCAGAACCCGGGATCCGGCACGAGCGGTGGCCTACAGTCATGCCCCGCCACGCACCTGAAGGTCTCGGTTGAGAACTTCCAGAACACCGGCAGCAACCCGTGCACGCTCTCCGGCTTCCCCGGCGGCCACGCCGCCTCGGATGTCACGGCGCCTGATGGGCAGTCCGACTTCTCCGCCAGCTAGTGCCGCCTCAAGGACGTCTCCTTCGTCGGTGTCTTTCGAAGGCCCGTTCCCCGTGGATCTCCCCTTCATCCAAGGTCACGAGGTCACAGGTCGAGTAGCGGGTCTGGGCAGCGCCGTACCGAAATCGGTGGGCTACTCGGAAGGCGACATGGTTGTCGTGAACCCCAGTTGGGGAGACGGCACCTGTCGCCAGTGTCGCGAAGGCAACGAGCAGTTGTGCAGCGGCAACGGCAGGTGGGTGGGTTTCGGCCCTCCCGGAGGCTTTGCCGAGTACATGGCCGTGGAGTCCCGCCACGCCATTCCGGTCTCGGAAGACGCCGCAAAGGCGCCTGAGCTGCTCGCCCCGATGACCGACGCGGGCATGACCCCCTGCCGGGGGATGAAGAAGATCCGGGACACAGGGAAGCTCGGCCCCGGCCGCACCGTCGCCGTCACGGGCATCGGCGGCCTGGGCAGCTACGCGGTCCAGTACGCGAAGCTGCTCGGAAGCGGAGCGACCGTGGTGGCGCTCGCGCGCAAGAACAGCAAACTGGACGTCGCGAAGGAGAACGGCGCGGACCACGGGATCATTGTCCGCGACAAGTCCACCGAGGTCATCCAGGACGAACTGGAAAGTCTCACCGGCCGCAGGACGCTCGATGCCATGCTGGACTGCGTCGGCAGTAACGCGTCCATCTCGATGGGCTTCGACTTGCTTGGGCCGGAGGGGGTACTGGCGGCCGTTGGCCTCATGAGCCACCACGTCGAGCACAAACAGTTCCCCTTCGTGGGGATGGAACTGTCCTACCTCGGTGCCTTCTGGGGCAACCACCAGGATCTCGTCGAGGTGCTCTCCCTTGCCGAAGCCGGCCTCGTCAAGCACAACGTCACCAAGGTGAAGCTCGAAGACATCAACGAGAACCTAAATGCCCTCGGCCGTGGCGACGTCGTCGGACGCCGGGTCATCGTCTTTGAATGATGCTGGCCGAGCATGATCACGCCCCGGGCCGAGACAGCGCCACCCGCAGTTAGGAAAGAGCCCTGACAATCTCTTTGGCGAGCGGGCCCGAGGAAGCGGGATTCTGTCCTGTGAAGAGGTTGCGGTCGACGACCGTGTAGAACTCCCAGGCCGGACCCCGTGAAATGGATGTCGGCTCGGCGTTCCCATCGGATCCGTAGACGCCGGAAGCCGTGCAGCCACGCGAAGCTTCTTTCGATCACCCAGCGGTAGGTGCCCAGTCCGGTGCCGTCTCGTGTTCCGCGGCGGGCGATGGCCGGCACGATGCCGCGGGCGCGGACCTGGTCGCGGTAGAGGTCGTGGTCGTAGCCGCGGTCGGCGAAAGGCGCATCGGGCTTGCGGCGCGGTCGTCCGACGCGGCCGCGGACCGGCGGGATCGCATCGAGCAGGGGCAGGGGCAGGGGCAGGAACTGGGTGACATCGTTAAGGTTGCCGCCGGTCAGCAGGACGGCGAGCGGGGTGCCGTGTCCGTCGGTGATGAGGTGGTGTTTCGAGCCGGCCCGGCCCCGGTCGACCGGCGAGGGGCCCGTGTGGTTCCCCCTTTAGCGCTCTGACGTGGGAAGAGTCGACCACACAGCGGGACCGGTCCAGCCGCGAGGCTGCGTTCAGTTCGGCCAGCAGGACCTCATGGAGCCGTTGCCACACGCCGGCCTCGTTCCAGTCCCGCAAGCGTCGCCAGCAGGTCATGCCCGAGCCGAAGCCCAGTTCCTTCGGGAGGTACTCCCACTGGATGCCGGTGTGCAGCACGTACAGGATCCCGCACCTTACCTCCCGGTCCGGTAACGCCTTGCGGCCCGGGTAACGGAAGCGCCGTTCGCGCTGCGGCAGCAGCGGCTCCAGGCGATCCCACAGCTCATCCGACACGATCCACGGCGATGTCCCCACACCAAGCCGAACGCTCAACTACCGCCCCGGACACCGCAACCAGAGGCGATCCACCTCATTGTGTCAGCCGTTGTAAGGCGGCACTTTCATCGGCCTTCGAGTCGTCTGTGGTCACCTGATGGTGTGGGCAGTGGGCGGAATGCGCGGGGCCGTGGTGCGGAGTCTGCTGGGGTTGGGGGGTGAGCGAAAGCGAGCTGTATCCCAGCGACTTATCGGACCAGCAGTCGTCGTTGACGAGCCGGCGATCGCCACGTGGAAGGACGGCACCGCTCGGTCTACTACTTCGCCGTCTGGCGGACGACGGAACCGACAAGGTCATGGTCGGGCTGTGGCCGTTCGTCGGCGTGGCGGTGATCGTGAGCATGTATCGCGGGAAAGTCCGGTACGTCGACGAACTGCCCGCTCCTAGAATGCGTGGGTGAACCTTTCGCATCTCGGCGCGCCGATCGGGCCGATGATCCGCGTCCACGGCGGGTTCGCCAACCGGATGTACCGGCTCGACACCGACCAAGGGTCCTTCGCGGTGAAGGAGTTGAACCTCGTCGACCGCCGCTGGACCTATCGCGTCGAGGACGTGTTCAGGTTTGAGCGGGCGGCCTTCGCTGCCGGCATTCCGATGCCAGAGCCGATCTCGGCCGGCCACGACACGCTCGTTCACCGATGGGTCGAGGGCGAGAAGGTGCCGGAAGCCCCGGTGTCGGCGGCGTACGCGTTTGAGATCGGTGAGATCCTCGCGCGCATCCACGCGCTCGACGTCGCATGGGCCCGTGTGCCGACCGGGGACCCGACGTCACGGGACTGGCCCGAGCTCGCCGCGCGGGCGGCGGCGACCGGACAGCCGTGGGCCGACGAGCTCGCCTCTCACGTCGAGACGTTCCTCGCGATTGCCCACTTCGTCGACACCTGCGAACGGCCAGGCCCCGTCGTGCTGACGCACAGGGACATCCAACCGTGGAACCTGCTCGCTCGAGAGGGTCGGCCGGTGGTGCTCGACTGGGAGCTCTCGGGGATGCTCGACCTCTCCAGTGAGCTCGGCTCGACCGCGCTGAGCCTCGCGAAGGGACCTGGCTTCGACGACATCAAGCCCGGCGTCTTCCACTCGGTTCTCGACGGCTATGTCGCGGGGGGCGGAGCGCTGCCCCCGTCAGGTCCGAGCTGGTTTGTATTCATGATCGACGGCTGGCTGGGGCACACGAGGTGGAACATCCTCCGGTGCCTCGCCGGGGTCGAGGCGAGCACCGGCCCTGACCTCGCGTTGTCGCACGAGTCCGTGCGCAACGGGGTGCGCGGCCTCCCTGACCTGTTCGGCCGACTTCCGGAGCTCGAGGCGCTGCTCGTGTGACAGTGACCTGCGTCGCAGACGCCGACCGTGGCAAGCCTGCTCTCGATTGTCGCCCACCCCTCAGGTACAGGCGAGCGCGATCGCGCCGAGCGGGAGAGGGGGTGATGGCGGAGGCAGGCCCCGGCTCCCGCCCTTTCCCCGCGCTCTGATCCGGTCAGCGACCGGGTCGCTCCGGCACAGCCGACGGCGCCTGGGTGCCGGAGCGAAGCGGCCGCAGGGGCCCGGGGGCTGGTTCCCCCGGGCCACCCGTCCGTGCCGCTCACGGCCCCCGACGGCCTTCACTACCTCTGATCTTGAAGTCGCGGGAGCGTTGCGTCACCTGATGCCGTGAATGGCCTGGGGGTCTGTGGCCGGGAGGGCGGGGTCGGCTTTCACGGCGGCCGGAGGCGGCGTCACGTAGACCGGGGCGGGGTCGGGTTCGGGTGCGCACGTCTTGGCGATGACGCCCTTGCCGGTGGGGAGGCGGCCGTCCCGCAGGTAGGTGGCGAAGGTGTCGTCCAGGCAGGCGTTGCCGTGGAAGAGGATCTCGTGGAAGCTGCCGCCGTTCTGGACGACGAGTTCGGATCCGGGCAGTGCCTTGTGCATGGCGAGGGCACCCGGGTAGGGAGTGGCGGCGTCCTCGGTGGCCTGGAACAGCAGAACGGGCGGCAGGCCCTTGCCGGTGATCTTCAGTCGGCCGGCCGGGTTGCCCTGGTAGGGCCAGAACATGCAGGCGGCGTTGTACCACATGTTGTTGTAAGTGTAGAAGGGCGCGACCGCGTTGACCTTGGCCTGGTCCCTCTTCCAGAACTCCCAGTCGCGCGGCCAGTCGTTCTCGGTGCACTGGACCGCGTTGTACGCCGGGAAGGTGCCGTCGTCGGCCCCCGGCGCCGCATAGCGGTTGTAGGCCGATCGCAGCGGGCGGGTGTCGTCCTTGGTGAGGTAGGCCGACAGCACGGTTGCCATCTGCGGCCAGCGCAGGAAGTTGTAGCCGCCGCCGTAGAAGGTGTCTTCGAACTCTGCCGGGCCGATCTTGCCCGGGGCCGGGGCGGCGGCTACCGGGCTGGTCCGCAAGGCGGCCTCGACCTGGTAGTACTTCCGCTCCACGGTGGCCGCGTCAGTGCCCAGGTGGTAGACGGAGTCGGCCTTGGCGGTCCAGGCCGCGAAGGCGTCGAATCGGCGCTGGTGCTCCTTGTCCTGCAGGATGTTGTGGTCGTACCAGCTGATGGTGGGGCCGACGATGCTGTCCAGCACCATCCGGCGCACGTGCGAAGGGAAGAGCTGGCCGTACGTCGAGCCCAGTGAGGTGCCCCACGAGCCGCCGTAGAAGTTGATCTTCTGGACGCCGAGCGCCCGCCGGATGCTGTCCATGTCGCGCGCATTGTCGACGGTGGTCATGTGCGGCAGGAACCAGCTCCAGTTCGCGGCGCAGTCGGCCGCGTACCTGGCCGACTTCTCCAGCCACGCCTGTGACGTGCCCTGGCTGAGCTGGTAGTCCGGCCGCTCGGCGTCGAAGAAGTGCGCGTCGCATGTGACGTGGGGTTCGCTGGCGTTGGTTCCGCGTGGATCGAAGCCGATCCAGTCGTAGGTCGAGGCGACGTCCTGGGGGATCTTTCCGGAGACGTAGGCGGGCATCCACAGGCCCGAGTCGCCCGGCCCGCCGGGATTCAGAAGGATGGGACCCTGGCGTTCGCTCTTGGGCGCGGTGGCCGGGAGCCGGTTCAGCTTGATCTTGATCTTGGTGCCGTTCGGCTTCGCGTAGTCCAGCGGCACTTCGAGCATGGCGCACTGCAGCGCGGGAGTGGTCGCGTCGTGGCAGGAACTCCAGGCGAGCTTCGGCTGAGCGGTATCCGCTGGTGCGGGCCCGGATGCGGAAGCAGGCGCGATACCCGCCCAGACTCCACCGAGGGCGGCCACGGCCGATAACAGGGCTCTCACTCTTGTCATGGAGGCATCATGTGGCATGTGCAATATCACATACCACCTTCAGGCTCCGCTTTACTCAACTGTGACTGACCAGGCATGTGCGTGGGGGCGTGCCAGACATGCCGTCACGGAGCGGCCTGGACCGCTGCCCTGGGCCCCTTCGGCCGATCCGGCCGTGCAGCCCCTCTCCGGCCAGAGCGCGCGGCCTCGCCGAGTCGTGGCCGGCGTCGACGGGCAGGTGAACTCGTCGGGTGGGGACCCGTATCGCGTCGCGGTCCTACCGCCGCCTTCATCGCCGGCCCTGCTCGTGCGAGTGAGGTCGACCGGCATCTCGGTCGACCCGACCATCGTCCGCGCTCACCGGCATGCGGCCGGCGCCCGCACCGACCCGCCGCCGGCTTTCACCTTCCTCGGTCATCTGACTCCGGATCTGATCAGGGCACGTCCTCGGTGACGGGGTACATGCCGGCGTACGGATCGGGCTCGCTGGTGGAAGGGTCCAGTCCGGCCACGAGCCGTCGACGTTGCTCCCGCCAGCTGACGAAGGTGTCTGTCCGCTTCCAGAGCGACTCATCGCCGAGTGGGCAGGTGTCGAATTGGCCCAGCATCATGCGGGTGATGAATCGGACCATGCCGCAGTCGAGCAGGACCCAGGGCGACTCGCCCCACGCGTGGTGCCGACGCCAGGCTAGGACGGGCCACTTGTTGGGATCTGGATCGTTCATGAGCCAAGCCATCTCGTTGGCGTTCATTCCAGAGCCCCAGGGCAGGACGGCATCAGCACCCAGCGCCACATCCGGGAGGCCCCCGTCCGCCTCCCAGAGCCCGCGCAGGCCAGCCGTCATGCCACCGATGTGACACCCTTCCCACCCGCGCACGTCACTCGGAAGTGGAGGCAGAATGACGAGCTCTCCGAGATCGCCCACGCCGTACGTGTCCAGCAGAGCCTTGTAATCGCTCGGCAGCTTGGTACCGAGAGCAACTTCGGCCGCAGTCCAGTCGATCCGCTCGCCACCTGCGAAGTCCGCCGGCACAAGGTCGAGCAGTACGGCCACGTCAGGATGAATGCCCATGGTGAAGCCCCTTGAGGTCAGTGGTCAGCAACCTTAGTTGTGCGGGCTGACATCGTGACTCTGGGTAGCCCCGTGGCTCTGGGTAGCCCCGTGGCTCTGGGTAGCCGGGTCGCCGGAGAGCATCCGACCCCCACAGCGCGATCGGGCGGACAAGTCCTGGGCGACGCGCCCGGTGGACTCCTGCGGGCTTCCGGGCCGCTCCGGCGCGCGGCCCCAACACCGGGGTCGTCTCGCGCCGTTCAGCGCCGCCATGGTTCCCGGAGAGTTCGCGGACGTCCGTGCGGTGGTGAACGGCCGCTGCCGGGTGTCCGCCGTGACATCCTTTCGGGCTTGTGCCACGAGTGCTACCGCGACGGCCGCGGCGATCAGCAGGCCGGTCCGTGCAGGGACGGCGTTGATCCCACCGGCCCGTATGTCCACGCGCGGGGCGTAGGCGGCCGTTCCTGCCGCCTAGACTCGACAGCTGCAGTGCGGAGTGACTTCACCGACGGAAAGGTCTCGTGCCACATGTTCCAAGACGCCCCGATCTATCACAAGCTCGTCGCCGAGCGTGGGGACGTGCCTGCGCAAGTTCGCGACGCCGCTGAGGGCATACACCGCCGACTTGAAGGGGTGATGCGCACGGGGCAGCCCCTCGGTACCTACCGGCCCGCCCCGTTCTCCGCGGCAACGCCGATGCCGCACTCCGCGCCTCCCGCCGACTCGCAAGCGCAATGACACCGCGCAGTACCGGCACGGGGACAGGTCTGAGCAGGGCGCCGGGAGACCGACCGTCAGGATGGTGATGGTCGCAACCCTTTCCCGGACGGCATTCGTCGGGCGCCGTACCCGCTGCTCGGCGTGCAAGGGAACGCCCCCGCGTCGGAATGCTTCCGCGTACGGGACGACCACCCATCGCCGCGTCCCAGTGGACGACCGTCGGTGACCACCGGAGCGTTTCCGCGGGAAGGGCTTCGGGCTCGGCGATCGCCTGCACGGAGACTCAGGGCAAATGCAGCGATGCCTTGTCCCGTACGTGACGCTTGAACATCCCGCCGTACGCAACCCGACCCCGGTACATGGTGACCTGGGTGGCCCACGATGCCGATGTCTGTGCCGCGACGGACCAGCCGGCCACCGACATCCCGACGACCCTGGCGTCCTGGGTGACCCACTCCCTCGCGGCGGGCTGGACGTTGCCGCTGACCAGGACGGGCAGGGCCATCGCGGCGTTGCGGGCGCCGGGCAGCTCGCCCTGGAGTCCCTGCACGCAGCCCAAGGCCCACCTCGTGAACTCGACCATCGAGTCCTTGCCGACCTCCGGCACGCCGGCGGCCAGGACGAACAGTTCCACCTTGGTGCCGAACCAGCGATGGACCCGGCACCGACAACCTCGATGACCTTCCGGAGAGCGACTTCGCCGCCTTCGCCGAGGACGGCGTCGAGAACGACGCGGAGGACCCCAAGTGACCGCCACCATCGCTTATGACCGTACCGTCTCGAACCTCATCGACGAGCTGAGTGCGACGGGCCACGTCACCCACAGGTCCTACGAGAAGACGCCGGTCACGCTGCACCACAACGGCGGCCGGTATTCGCACCAGGGTGTGCTCAACCTCTGGAAGAAAGGATCTACGACAACGTCCTCGCGGCGGCACAGGAGGCGTACGACCACTTCAGGGATTCACACCCCGTCCCCGGGCCGGATATCGAGCCGTTCCCTGGTGCGTGGTTCTTCCCCATTGGACGGAGATCGCCGATCATCGCCGCGATGCACCAGCGGCTCGTCGCCGAAGGCTGCAACCGGTACCAGTCGAGCGCCAACGCCGGCGTATGGGGCCAGGGCGATGTGAAGTCCTACGCCGCCTGGCAGCGGAAGCTCGGCTTCGAAGGCGACGATGCCAACGGCATGCCCGGCAAGGCCAGTTGGGACGACCTGCAGGTCCCCAACGTCTGACCGTCCTCGCTGATGGCTTTGTCGAGCAGGAGTTTCGAGTTCAGCGATCACATCGGCCGACAGGCCCGTGATCCGCCGATCGCTGATGACTGCCGCACGGTTCGCGTTCCCCACTACGCCAAAGCTGTGCCTTCCGACCGGCGGCGCGCACCCGCAGGGCCCGCAGGAAGGCACTTGCAGGGCCGCACCGACGCTTGACCTCAACCAAACTTGAGCTTCTAGGTTCCTTCCAGAGCCGCAGGAACCGACCAGCGGTGCTTCAAGGAGTTCGACATGACCGAGCGCACAGCCCCCATCGAGATCCCCGATCGCTACCGCTATGCCGTGATCCCGCACATCATGGTCGACGACGCCGCGGCGGCGATCGATTTCTACCAGCGGGCGTTCGGCGCCCGTGAGGACTTCAGGATCGACGCTCCGGGTGGCGGGATTCTGCACGCCGAGATCACCATCGGACGGTCGGCACTGATGCTGGGCGACGCCATCGTGGCCGAGGCCGAGGCCGCCTCCTTCACCGCGCCGACCTCGCTCGGCGGAGGCACATCCGTCGCGCTGCATGTCTTCGTGCCGGACGTCGACAGCCTGGCGGAGCGCGCAGAAGCCGCCGGCGCCGAGGTCCTCCAGCCGCCGAAGGACATGTTCCACGGTGACCGCACCGTCATCCTCAAGGACCCTGCGGGTCACATGTGGGTATTTCTGACGCACGTGGAAGACGTCTCGCAGGAGGAGCTTCGGCGCCGCCTGGTCGCCGCGGGGTGACTGGACACCGTGTGCGCGGTGACCCGGACCGAATGCCGAGCGCCGTACCTGACGAAACTCGCCAGAAGGACCGGAGTTCGCCAGCCCACGTGGTGCCCTGCGTCCAGGAATCGTTCGATCATCGTGCGGGCCGGTCCCGGCTGGTCGCGAAGGCGGTGTCCTCGGCGAGTCCGGCTGCCGAGCTCACGATGGTCAACGGTGGCCGCACCCGTCTGCCCGCCGGCTCGACAGCAAGATCGCGCTCTGCAGGAGTACTGGGCGCCCACCATGCGCGAGCGCGGTACGTCGGTGTGCGTTCCGGCAGCCGGGCGGAAGCCGGCACGGTGAGTTTCGTAACGCGCCGGATTCACCGGTCATCCGATCGATCCCGCGGGCCGCCACGCGCGCCATTCTCACCGCATGACTGACACCTCCCACCCCCGTCCCGCGGAACGAGAGCGCGGCCCCCAGCCGGCCGACGGCTCGGTCGGCGCAACCCGGAGAACCGTCATAGCCGCTCTGGGCGGTGCGACCCTCGGAGCGGCCGCTCTGGGGCTCGCAGCCACGCAGGCGACCGCGGTCCCGGACCGGAACGAAACCGGTCGGCCCCGGAGCCGGTCGGCCGCCGACTGCGTCCTCACACCCGAGCAGACCGAGGGGCCTTACTACCTGGACCTGGAGACGGTCCGCAAGGACATCACCGAGGGCAAGCCCGGCGTACCACTCACCCTCCGCGTCAAGGTGATCGACACTGCGACGTGCTCTGCACTGCCTGGCACGGCGGTCGACATCTGGCACTGCGACGCGCTCGGTGTCTATTCGGGCTACGTGGCCGGCGGCTCCACGCCGGACACGACCTTCCTGCGCGGCGTGCAACTGACCGACTCCGCCGGCGTCGCGGAGTTCACCACCGTCTACCCCGGCTGGTACGTCGGCCGTGCCCTCCACATCCACGTCAAGACGCATGTCGGCGGCACGGTCACCGGCGGCAGATACCAGGGCGGTCACGTCTCCCACACCGGCCAGCTCTACTTCCCGGAAACGTACAACAGCAGGGTCGCCGCGCTGGCCCCCTACCGGAACAACACGGCCACTCGCACGCTCAACGCCAGGGACGGCATCTACCGCAACGGCGGGTCCGCCACCCTGCTGTCCCTCACGCAGGTCGGCAGTGACCTCGGCAAGGGGGTGACCGCCACCGTTGTGCTCGGCATCGATCCCAACGCCGTGCCCTGACGCTGCCGGCCGAGCGACAGCCGGTCCGCTGCAGCCATGCCGGCCACCGCCGCTGCGCGGCCGGCCGCCCACACCCGCCGCCCACACCCGCCACCCGGAGTCACGTGTCGGAGTGCGTGGGCGCAAGAACAGGGACAGCAGGAGACGTACGACCCTCCACCGGTGCCCGAGTGCAGCCAGGCCACACCGGGCGCGAACGGCCACGGTGACGGGCGCGAGGATCTCCTCCCGGGAATGGGCACGCGGGAATCGGGGATGACCGAAGCATGACATGCGAGTCGTGCGGTGCCCCTCTGACCGGTCGACCGCGCGGCGGTCGACCGGCTCGCTACTGCTCCGGCGCATGCAGACAACGGGCGTTCCGACAACGCTCGGCAAGCAAGGATGTCCGCGGGGCGCAGGCGGGCGCGTCACCGCCCCCACAGAACGCCGCCTCCCCGCCCGCCCAGGGCCACGGCCTGCCACGGGCCCTCGACTCCTTCGTGGGCCGACGGGCGGAGCTGTCGCGGCTGCGCACCCTGCTGAGGACGTCGCGGCTCCTGACCCTGACCGGTGCCGGCGGCGTCGGCAAGACGCGGTTGGCGCTGGAGTTCGCCATGGGCCTGGCCGGCCGCCACGGGCGGGTCGACCTGGTGGAACTCGACGCCCTGCATGACGGCGCCGCGCTCGCACAGTCCGTCGCCGCCGCGCTGGCGGTGGGGGAACGGGCGGGACAATCCGGTGCCGGCGTCCTGGTCCACGCGATCGGCGACGCCCGTCGGCTGTTGATCCTGGACAACTGCGAGCATCTGGCCGAGCCGTGCGCGGGGCTGATCGCGACCTTGCTGAGAGGCTGCCCTCGGCTACGGATCCTGGCCACCAGTCGGGAGGCCCTGCGGGTCCCCGGGGAGACCGTGCTGCGGGTCGGTGAGCTGTCGCTGCCGCCGGCCGACGCCGGAGACGACCCGCTGGTCCTCATGCGGGCGGACGCCGTCCGGCTGTTCGTGGAAAGAGCCTCGAGTTGCTCACCCGGATTCACGCTCCATCGTGGAAACGGCCGGACGGTTGCCGAGATCTGCCGCAGACTGGACGGTCTGACGCTCGCCGTCGAGCTGGCGGCGCGCCGGGCCGGCACTCTTTCGCCGAGTGACATCCTGGCAGGACTGGACGACCAGATGTCCCAGCTGTCCCTGCTGACAGGCGGACACAGGACCGGACCCGGGCGCCACAGCGAGCTGGCCGCCGCGATCGACTGGAGCCACCGACTGCTCGATCCGGCCGAACAGGCGGTCTTCCGGCGTCTTGCGGTCCTCGTCGGCGGTTTCGACATGGCTGCGGCGCGGGCGGTCTGCGCCGGTGGCGGTATCGCCCCGTCGCGGATGCTCGGCATCCTGTGTGCCCTCCAGGCCAAGTCCCTGATCGCACGTCTCTCAGGAGACGGGGAGACCACACGATTCAGACAGCTGAGCACCATCCGCGCCTACGCCCTGGAGCGCCTGCTCGCATCCGGCGAGCTGCACATCACCGTGCGCCGGGTCCTCGAGTGGCTGACCGGGCTGGCAGACCGGGCCGTCGACGAAGTGTTCCCCGACCAGGCCGGCAGCCCGCTGGCCGTGGAACGGGACAACCTCGCCGCGGCTCTGGCCGGCACCACCGTCCGCGCCGGTGCCTCGCACCCACGGCTGCTGCTGGAACTGGCTCGCGTGCACTACGAGCAGGAGCAGCCGTCAGCCGCCCACGCGCTGCTGACGGGTTTGCTGCGGGAAACGGGTAGCCGTAGCCGGGCACTCGGCGGGGCGTTACCGGCGCTCGCCGCGCGCGTGGCCTGCCAGCGGGCCGATCTGGCGCAGGCACTGCGCCTCGGCGAGCAGGCGGTGGCCATGGAGCGCACGCGTGATCACCCCGCCGGACTTGCCAACGCTCTGGACGCGCGGGCCGCGGCGCGGCTGTGCCGGGGGGAATTCGGCGCGGCCGTCGAAGATCTGCGCCGGTGTCTGGGGGTCGTCGCCACACTGGGCAAACCCCAGGACACCGCGTGGTGCACCCAACACCTGGCGTGGGCGCTGCTTCAAGCGGGCGGGGAACTGGAGGCCGACATACTCATGTCCCGTTGCCTGCCCGTTCTCAGGGAGCACGCCCCCTGGAGCCGGGTCGCGGCAGCTCTGCACACAGCGGGCGCCGTGCGGCTGGCCCTGGGGCATCTGGAAAGTGCCGAGGCGCTGTTCACCGAGGTACTGCGCATCGTCCCCGGGGCAGGTTTTCACGCGCTCTACCCGGTGGAGGGCCTGGCCCTGGTGGCGGCCGAAAACGGTGACATGCGGCGGGCCCTCCTGCTGTACGAGGCGAGCGCGCAGGCACGCCGCGGACTCGACACCGTGTCCGAGGCTCCGTGGCGACGCCAGGTGGAACGAACGGTGGCGCGTGCCAGAACAGGACTGCCGGCAGCCGCTCGGGAAGCGGCCGTGAGCGGCGGCCGCCGACTGCGCGGGGATCGGCTTGTCGCGTACGCATTGCGGACGAGGGGCGAGGGCCACCGGACGACGACCGACGCCGTGGAGGTGGTCGACGACCGGTGCAGGCTCACTGGAAGGGAGTTCATGGTGGCCGAGCTCGTCGCCGATGGGCTGACCAACCGGCAGATCGCTGAGCGGCTCGGTCTTTCGCCCCACACGGTCGCCACGCACCTGGACAAGGTACGCGACAAGCTGGGCCTGCGGTCACGCACGCAGATCGCCCTGTGGGTGGCCGCACGGACCAAGGCCGGGTAGGGCATGCGCCGCAGGTGGCGGGCGTCGCAGACGTCTCCGTCAGGTGGATGTGCATGGGCAGGATGCCGATGTGACCCCCCGCTGTCCGACACGAACGAGAGTTCGTCGACGGCACGCCGACCCCTGCATCGACCCACCTCGACATCAATCTCGGTGCCCACGACGCTCGAGCGGGCCTGCGTTCACCGCCCGCCTCGCCAGCACGGTGTGCGGCTGGACCACTGCCCTGGATCTGACTGAGGCGTGGGTTACATACCAGCCGGAGGATTAAGACAAAGCGGCGCGGCCTACGTATCGCCTCCCTGAGGAGAGGAAGGGAAGCCCGCCCGGGGCGCCCTGCCGGAGAGGCCGCCCTCGCAGTGATCGCCACCCGCCACCGCCACCCGACACCTGGCACCCGACACCTGGCACCCGACACCTGGCACCTGGCACCTGGCTTCTGGCACCTGGTCGCCGCAGACGAAAGAAATGGTCCGTCAGAATCAAGACTCAGGAGGACTCGGTGGGTCACAACGACGCCAACCCTGAGCGGTCTCCCGGCTCAGGCCCTGACATCGTGCAAGAGACCAGGGACTCTTTCCAAGCCCTGCTGGACGCGTTGGATGCCGCACGCGCCGATCTCCTGCGCGACGACAGCCAGGAACACGCCGAGGGGCCGCGTCGGTCCCGGAGCCGGTGCGGTCACCCGACCGGGGACGCCCGCTCGTCCCAGCCGGCCTCGTCCTCGTCCTCAACCCCGGCTTCCTCCGCATCCGGCCGGGCACTGCCGGTCAGACGTGTGTCATCAGGCACGCAACCAGAGCGTCCCGGGTCCCACCGCCCAGCTGCCCATGGACCGCTGCCGGCCGGCAGCCAGCGCCAGGACACTCCGCAGGCTGTCGTGGCGGAACCATCGGGGCTGCCCGACGAGCTGGAAGCCGTCCCGCCCTCGTCGGTGGGGAAGCGGCCGACGGCCGGTGGACCGGGTCCGGAGGTTGTCGCACCGGCCGTGGCACACCCAACTCCGGATCCCCGGCAGGAAAGCGCACCCCGCGGGAACCCCCCGCCGGGCATCGCCTGGCCGGACGTTCCCCACTGTCCTGCCGTCTCGTCCGACCAGCTCGGCACCGGCCCCGCACAGGGATCTGGGCCTTCCGCCCGCGCACACGGGCGGAAGACCGGTGACAGAGGGCGGCGATTCACCAGCCGCAGGCGCCTACGCATCGCCGGAACCTTAGGGATAGGCGCGGCGAGCGGACTGATCCTGGCTACTTGGCTGCTGACCTGCGACAACGCCGGCCCGGAGACCTCCTCTTCACCTTCGCGGCACATGGAACCCGCACTGCCGGCGACTCCCGCGCCGAAGGACCCCTCTCCCCCGACTGCAGGGCAGACGAACGGCCCTCAGCCCGGCACACCAGACGCGCCGCTTCCCGAAATCCCGGGCACGGGCGTCCTGCGCCAGGGCGACAGCGGCCATGGCGTCTACGAGTTGCAGGTACGTCTCCAGCAGATCCCCGGCATCTACGACGGTGGCCCGATCGACGGCCGATACGACGCGGAGGTCCGAGCGGCAGTGACCCTGTTTCAGAAGCGGTACGCGATCCACGACGACGAGACCGGGGTCTACGGCGACAACACACGTTTTGCCCTCATGCTCCGGACCAAGTAGCCGGCGGCCGAAGGCCGGGTCCCGGACCGAGGCCGGGGTGTGGCCCCGGCTGCACGAGACCCTTCTTGCCAAGCTTCGCGACGCGAACCCCCTGGACCTCTCCCGGGCGGCCGTCGACGGCTCGCACATCCGGGCGCCGAAGGGGGCCCCAAGACGGGACGAAACCCTGTCGACCGGGGCAGGGCGGGCAGTAGACATCACCTGATCACCGACGCCACCGGCATCCCGCTCGCCGTCACCCTAACCGGCGGCAACCGCAACGACGTCACCCAAGTGATCCCGTTCCTCCAAGCCGTACCGCCTGTGCGGGGCAAGCGCGGCCGGCCCTGGCGCCGCCCGGACGTGGTGCTGGGCGACCGCGGCTACGACCACGACAAGTACCGTCGTCTGGTCTGGGATCTCGGCGTGGAGCCGCTGATCGCCTGCCGCGGCACCGAGCAGGGATCCGGCCCGGGCACCCAACGCTGAGTCGTGGAGCGCGCGTTCGCCCGCCTGCACTGGTTCCGCCGCCTGCGGATCCGCTGGGAGATACGCGACGACATCCACGAAGCCTTCCTCAGCCTCGGATGCGCACTGATCCGCTGGAGAAGACTCCGCATTGCGATGGGCCTTTGAGACGGCGCTGCAGAAGTTCAAGGCCCAGTGGCCCCCTCCGCCAGATCCTTGATCGCGTCGAGGCGGTGTTCCCACTGGGTGGCGAGGGTGTCCATCCACCGCGTTGCCCGCCTCAGTGGTTGCAGGTCGGCTTCGTAGCGGACCTCGCGTCCGGCCCGGTGGGCGCGTACCAGTCCGGCGCGGTCGAGGACGGCCAGATGTTTGGCCACCGCCTGGCGGGTGATAGGGAGGCTTGCTGCCAGGGATGTCGAGGTCGCAGCGCCTTCGCTGGCCAGGACGGCCAGGACCTCTCGGCGGATCGGGTCGGCCAGGGCCACCAGCACATCATCGGGGGCCTGTACGCCCTCGGCAGTGCGGGTCATGGCGTGGTCTGTTCGCTGTCTGCGCGCAGTTGGTCGAGCTTGCCGGGCCAGTTCTGGCTGTTGGCGCGGTGCCGGTCGGTGGCCTCGTCGGTGGGCAGCCCGAGGTGCGCGAAGCCGCTTTCGATCATGGTGAGCCGGGTGCCTCCTGTGGAGTCGTCTTCGGTCAGGCTGAATTCGACCAGGGTGGCGTTGGAGTCGTCCGGTTCCTCGCCTGCGGCGCCTTGCGACCACCGCCAGGACAGGAGGCGCGGAGGCTCGACCGCGTGGATGCGGGCGGGAATCACGCCGTGGATGCCGTGGTCGAAGACCAGGAGGCCGCCTGGGCGCAGATCGATCTTGACCGGCTCTCCATTGCCGAACCAACGGCCGAGGAAAGCGGGCTCGCTCAGCACGGACCAGACCCGTTCCCTGGAAGCATTGATCAGGACGGCGCGTTCGATCGTGTCGGGGATCACCGCAACCTCATCTCATCCGGAATGCGCTACCCAAAGGTTGCACATCCGGAAGCCCATGCGCAACCGATCGGTTGCGCACGAGTGGAGTGGTCGCTCGGGTCCCTCCAGGCTTCGAGCGTCCTACGTACTCATTCCGTTAGGAGTTCTCACCAGACCCCGCACGAGGGAAGGCCCGACCCGACACCGATGAGACGACTCCGCCTCCTGGCGACATCGGCGGGCTTCACACGCGCTGCCGGCGCTGTGGCACCCGGACCGCCGGCGCGAGTGGCCCGCCTGAGGCAGACGTGGGGAGCGCGCCGACCGGTGGTGCGGCGACAGTGCAGTGGATCACGGGTGACAGCCGGCAACTCCCCGACGGCCGCGCCGCCGGCACTCTGCCTTTCCCCATGGCGGAGGGACATTTTCGCGACCCCGCCACTTGAAGCCGTCCGCAGGGTCAACGCTGAGAACAGAGCATCCACCAGTAGCCGATGTGGTTCCCTGCTACCCCCAGCGCAGGCCGAAGGAGCAGCCCAGCGCTGCCGCGGTGGCCGCGTTCAGCGCCACCGTACCGGCCGGCCTTGCGGACCGGGCACCCGAGGACCCGCGTCCCGACGGCGAGGACCTGGTCGCGGCCGTCTCCACACGGCGGCACCGGCGGCCGTCACGCCGGTCCTCTCCATCGCCGTCGCGATCTCCGTCTTCGCAGCGACCGGGAGCTCAGTTGCGACCCGCGCAACCCTGGCCGCGCCGTCACCCGCCCGTCCCTCCTCGGGTCCCGGCGCTGCGTCGGCAGTTTCTCCGCGGGGCCGAGAACCCCGCACCGCGCCGTTCTCTCGCAGACATTCGTGGTCACCGAGTAGGCGGCGCGCCAGGATTGCGACTCGACCGGTACGCCTTGCGGTGGCGCTCACGGCCTACCACTTCGGCTCCCTGCCGTGAAGGCCGCCGACACGGTTCCTGCATATTTCTACCGCACGTCGTCCCACCTCGCTAGGCTGACCAACAGGCCGGGCAGCGAGGGGAACAGCGTGCCGGAGCAGGAGCGCAACGAGAGGCCAGTGGGTTCGGCGGGCCCCAGCAGGGCGGGAACGCCCCTGTACGAGCGTGACGATGAGGTCGCCGCCGCGCGGAAGGCGGTGGAGGCACTCTGCACCGGGGCGGACAGCGGTGGTCGACGTGGCGGGCTGCTGTTCTTGAGCGGCGCCGCAGGACTGGGCAAGACGACTTTGCTGGCCGAGATCCGAGGCATGGCCGCTGCCCGCGGGTGCACCGTCCTGTCCGCACGCGGCAGCGAGCAGGAGCATACGGTTCCCTTCCATGTCGTCCGCCAGTTGTTGCAACCTGTCCTGGCATCCTGCACCGAGCCCGAGCGTCGCGACATCTTCGGGGGCTGGTACGAGATCGCGGGGCCGGCCGTCGGCCTCTTCGCTCAGCAGGCCGGTACCGCCGTACCGGATCCGCAGGGCGTCCGGGACGGTCTGGATTGGGTCCTCACCCAGCTCGCCGTGCGCAAGGCGCCGATCATCACGGTCGTCGACGATGCTCACTGGGGTGATGCGGAGTCCCTCACCTGGCTGGCCACGTTCGCCGTGCGAGTGCAGGAACTTCCCGTCCTGATCGTCCTGGGGTACCGTCCGGACGAACTGCCGGCCGAGGCAGCGGCGTTCCGCGAACTGGTCGGCGGCCGCGGGTCACACCCGATCACCCTGCGCGCTCTCAGCCCTGAGTCGGTCGCGAAACTCGTCCGCGGCGCACTCGGGCCGGACGCGGACGATCCCTTCTGCCGCGAGTGCTGGGCCGTCACCGGCGGTAATCCCTATGAGACCGTCGAACTCGTCGCCAAGGTCCAGGACCGAGGACTCACCCCCTCCGAGGAGTCGGCTCATCTGCTGCGAGACCTGGGTGCGTCGTCCCGCGGCAGCGGACTGGTCAAGCGACTGGAGAGGCTCGGCAACCGGGCCGTGCGGCTTGCCTGGTCGGCGGCCGTACTCGGTACCGAGATCTCCCCCGAACTGGCGGCTTCGGTGGCCGGGCTGCCACCGGCCGAGGCTCAGGACGCCACGGACACATTGCGAGTCGCTCGTATCCTGACCGGCACCAGGACCCTCGAGTTCGTCCACCCGCTCATCGCCACTGCCGTGTATCGGGCCATCCCCTCGGCGATGCGCACCGCCATACACGGGCAGGCCGCCAGTGCGGTGACCGACGCGGGCTTGAACATCACTGTCGCCGCCCGGCACCTGCTGGAGACCCATCCGGGCAACGACCCACACACCGTGGAGCAGCTGCGCGCGGCCGCGCGGGAGAACCTTCGCCAAGGTGCTCCGGACGCCGCCCACCGTTGCCTGGAGCGTGCGCTGCGCGAACCGCCTCCGGCCGAGGAGCGTGCGGCCGTGCTCTACGAGCTCGGCTGCTCTGCCCTGCTCACCTCCCCGGCCACCACGGTCAACCACCTCTCCGCGGCCCTGGAGCTTCCCGACCTCGACCCCACGCTGAGAGAGGACGCCACCTTCCGCTTGGCCCAGGCTCTCGCCCACAACGACCAGCTCGGTGAAGCAGCCGCTGTGGTCGGGGCCGAGGCCGCCACCGCACGGACGCACGGGGCGCGGCTGCGCCTGCAGGCCGCACACCACCTGTGGCAGGTCTTTGACACACAGGAGGAACAGGCGCCTGTCCGTTCGCGTCGGCTCGCGCGGCTCGCCGAGCATCTGCCCGGGCAGAACATGGGAGAGAAGGCCTTGTTGTGCCTGCGCACCTGGGATGCCACGCTGCGAGGTGAGCCGGCTGAACACGCCCTGGCCGTCGCCGCACGCGCCGTGGGGCTCAGCTATACCGACCCTGACTGGGGCTTCGAGCTGCCCAGCATTACCGCGCTCGGGTACATGTACGCCGACGAATGCGACCGCGCAGAGGAGCTGTTCAGCTCCGCCATCGCCGAGTGCCAGCAGGTCGGATGGAGCGGAGCCCACCTCTCCTTCGCCTTCAGCCTCCTCGGGCTGGTCCACTTCCGGCGCGGACTGCTCGTCGAGGCCGAGCGCTGCGCGCGTGAGGCAGTCCGGCTGGCCGACCGCGTCGGACCCAGGTTGCCCGCGAAGTGGTACGCCGTCGGTCTGCTGCTCGACGTCCTGCTGTCCCGCGGCCACTTCGAGGAGGCGCTGAACGTCGCCGAAATGCACGACTTCGCGCCCCCTTACCCCAACGCGGTGGTCTTCCCGGATCCCCAGACGCTGTACGGACGCCTGCTGCTCGTCCGCGGCCGGCGGAAGGAAGCCATCACCCAACTCACGGCCGCCGGGGAACGACTGGAGGCCAAAGGCATACTCAATCCGACCTGGTGCCCCTGGGCGGGACACCTCGCCGTCGCCCTCGCCCCGGAGGACCCCGCAAGCGCCCGCGCTCTCGCAGCGCAGACACTGCGCCGAGCGGAGCGTTACGACACGCCCACCGCCAAAGGTGAGGCGTTGCGCTTCAGCGCGGCGGTGTCCGAGGACGAGGACGCCTTGGCGCTGCTGGAGCGTGCGGTGGAGACGCTCACCAAGTCCCCGAATCAGTACCTGTACGCCGAGGCACTGGTCGACTTCGCCATCGGCCTCAGACGCTGCGGCCGTGCCGACCGGGCGGCGGAACTGGCACTCGAGGGTGCCGACTTGGCGAAGAGGTGCGGCGCGGAACATCTCGCTGCGCGGGCGCACGCGGAGATCGCCGCAGCGGGCTTCCGCCCGAGTGAACTGCGCACCTCGGTGCAGAGGGAAGAACGGACAGCGGAGCCGGGCCGTGCGGACGCTGAGGAACTACGGCGCTGACGCCGAACAGAGTTCTTCGACTGGGCAGCGACGGGCGTACAGGATCCGCCCCCATTGCCTCGTAGTGCGGTGATCAGCTTGCCGAACTGACGCAGGCTCAGCCCGCTGAACGGGGCTGTCCAGGACGACTCCGACGCCGTGATCACACCAGCCACAGCGAGATCTCTCAGAGATCGACGGCATGGCACGATGACGGCCATGTCAGGTCAGGTCAGGTCAGGGGTCACTAATATCGCTGGGCGGCGTTGTCCTCGCAGGACTCAAAGAGCGTTTTGTCCCAGCAGTGGTGTTTGATAAGGGAGCTGTCCCACCTGCGGGAATATTGTGAGACAGGCGGTGCTGCCGAGCGATTCAATGTGAGGATGAACGATTCTCTGTGGGGTCGGTTCTCGGCCGAGGACCAGCGGGATGTGGACCAACTGGTGGCTGCGAGACGCCACGTTCGGGCCATCGCACTGATGCGTGAGCGCGCTGGTCTGCCGCGGCCAGATCTCCGCGACTGCGTTGACCTCCTGGAAGAACGCGTCCAGGCCCTGCGGGGGGTAGGCGGGGACCGGGACGGTCCCGAGGCCGATTAGGTGTCGCACCAGTTCGGGGTGGTCTCGCGGGTGAGGCGTCCGCTTATGAGGTCGATCATTGCGACGTGGATCATGGCTTCGGAGCGGTGGGAGTGGGTTTCGTAGTCGCGGGCGAGACGTCGGTGGAGCACGAGCCATCCGTAGGTCCGCTCGGCTGCCCAGCGTTTCCTTTCTTGCGTTGACTGTTTTCCATGTCAATGCCGAGAGCGGCCGCGTGCTCGACGAGGTGCTGGCGGTAGCCGCCGTCGACCCACACCTTGCGGATGCCGTCCCCGCCTAAATCAACCCTTGATGGTGGGGAGTGCTGCGGCGGCACGGGCTCGTTGAGACGATTGTGCCGCCGCGTGCCTCCTGCGTCGAAAACGTCAGTGCTCGCACCGGTGAAACGTCTGTCCAGCAAGCCCTGCCACGGCAGCAGCCCGCCCGCAGAGCACCGCCTCGGCGGGCGCGGGTGACGCCCGCCGAGGGCGAGCATGTCCAGCGGTGGGGCTGGCCGCGGAGCACAAAAGCATGCGCCCGAATGCGAGGGGGTGGCGTCATCACACCCTGTCCCTACGACCACAGGCCGCCGATCAGGAGCTTCTTGCTGACCTCGGAGTCGGTGGCCAATGGTGAGCCGCTGGCCCTGGAGCAGGTGAGCGGCATTTTGGGAGCGGGCGGATCGGACATCTCACCGCAACTGAGCTGGTCCGGGTCTCCCGAGGAGACGCGCAGTTTCACGGTCGCGATGTTCGACCCCGACGTGCCCGCCGCCTCAGGCTTCTGGCATTGGGCCGTCGCCAACCTTCCCGTCGTGACCGACCTACCGGCCGGTGCAGGAGGCGTAGGCGACCTGGCTGGCAGCGCGGTGACGCTGCCCAACGACGCCGGCCGCAGAAGGTATCTCGGTCCGGCGCCTCCTCCAGGCAACGGGCCGGACCGCTACTTCCCTGTGGTGCACGCCGTCGATGTGGAAGAACTGGAGGTGTCCTAGCCGATTGTGTTGTGGAGTGCCTCGAGGCCATCTCGGTAGATCTCGGTGAAAAGAGCAATCACTTCGCCGTCGGTCGCTTTCCCTTCGGGGGTGAAACGGCCCGACCACTGCACTTCGGCGCTGTCAGGGGCACCGCTCACCCCGTGCACGCGCAGGGTGGACAGGTAGCCGACGACAGGGAAAGGTGCTTCCAAGATGGTGTAACTGTAGTGACGCTCCACGTCGTTGAACTCCACCAGGCGCTCGATGATGACGTCGTCGTCGGGGTTTTTCAGCCGTCGGACACGGCCGCCCTCCACGAGGTCACTGTCGGAGATGTAGGGCAGCCAGTCGGGCAGAGAGCCGAAGCCACCGATTAGTTGCCACACTCGTGCGGGTGAGGCGGAGACGGTCCGGCTGACGGATGTCGATGCCATGACGTTCTCCAGAGCTCGTTGGTTTCCGTTGCCGGACGAGAGGTATGCGCACGGGCTCAGACGCCGCCAGGCAGCGGCGCCTGCGGGCTGACCAGGTCGGCTTCCCGCAGTTCACGCCAGAAGTCAGCCGGGATCTGCTCATGCAGGGCGGCAAGGTCCTCGGCGATGCGACTGGGCTTGGTCGCACCGGGAATGACGGCAGCAGTCACGGGGTGAGCGAGGCTGAACTGCAGGGCCGCGGCTTTCATGCTCACCCCGTGTCGGTCCGCGAGATCCTTCAGACGCTGGACCTTTTCCACGATCTCGGTGGAAGCGTCAGCGTATTCGAAGTGGGAACCGCCGGCGAGTACACCGGAACTGTACGGACCACCGACGACCATGCTGACCTGCTGCTCGACGGCCATGGGCAGCAGTCTCTGCAGAGCATGAGCGTGATCCAGCAGCGTGTAGCGCCCGGCCAGCAGGAAGCCGTCCGGCCGGGGCTCTTCCAGGGCCAGGGCCAACTCGACGGGTTCTGTGCGATTGACCCCGAGACCCCACGCCTTGATGACGCCTTCGTCGCGCAGCCGGGAGAGGACCCGGAAGGCGCCGGTCCGGGCCTCCTCGAACTTCTGCAGCCACAGGTCGCCGTGGAAATCCTGGGAGATGTCGTGGACCCACACGATGTCGAGCCGGTCCACGCCCAGTCGTTTCAGGCTGCCTTCGAGCGAACGCTCGGTTGCCTCTGCCGTCCACTCGTGCACGATCTTGTTGGGACGGCCGAACTCGAACAGACTGCCCTTCTCCCCCAGATCATGGGAACCCTCTTCGATCTCGTCCAGGATGACCCGGCCCACCTTCGTCGACAGGACGAACTCGTTCCGGGGCTTGCTCGAAAGGAGCCCACCAAGGCGGATTTCGGCCAGACCTGCCCCATACAGCGGTGCGGTGTCGTAGAAGCGGATGCCCTGGTCCCAGGCGGCGTCGAGCGTCGCGTTCGCTTCGTCGTCCGGGACGGCGCGGAACATGTTGCCCAGTGGAGCCGTCCCGAACCCGATCCGATCGGGGAGGATCTTTTGCAGGTTCACGCTACTTCCCCTTCACGGTGCCTGTGCCTACGCCACCGAGGGTCCCGCCGTGGCGATCACCCGGCTGACGCTCTCGATCTCCTTCACCAGACGTTCGGCCACATGCTGCAGCCACCCCCGCCCGCTCCTCGACATTCGCCAACCGGTGCGGGGCGGTCGCGGCCACCGCCCGGGCAAGCTCGCACTCCGGTTCCTCAGGAAACAGTTCGTCGGAGTCGAGGACCTCACCTGCCCCGGGACGCGTCATCGCGACAGTCAATGTCCACCGTATGACCACGCGATATGGCTCGCAATTTCACCCGTTTGAACCATCACGCGGCCCACAGCGCGGCGCCCCCAGCGCTATGCGGCGCGGTGCATCCGGCTCGGCGAGAACGCGCGGTCCAACAGTGACGGCCTGTCGAGCGGCGACCACACCCACCACCGGTCCCCCTCCACGGCAACGAATGCGCGGCAAGCAGAGACGCGCGAACATGGTGATCCGGGACATGCGGCGGAGTCGGAGCATTACGACTTCCGCGAAGGAGGTCCGCGACTCAGCGCAGCCGACCGGACAGGGCGATCGGGGTGGCTGCGGCCGACGTCTTCCGCACGACCGTCACTGTTCTCAGTCGCCGAAAGGGCCAAGTCCAGCTGGCACGCCGAGGAAGTGGAAGCACATGACCGTCTCCGGAATCCTGACATCGGGCCAGTGCAGACTGGCCCTTGGAGTGGCGGTGCTCTCCGCCCTGACAGTGGTGCCGATGCCGACTCACGCCGCGGACGATATCGGTCGGGCCCCGACGGCCCAGAAGCCGACCGTGGTGCTCGTACACGGAGCATTCGCCGACGGGTCCAGCTGGAACGCAGTGGTACAGCGCCTGCAGCAGGACGGCTACCCGGTCATCGCCCCGCCGAACACACTGCGCGGCATACCCCAGGACTCGACGTACCTGAACAGCCTCCTCAAAACCATCAAGGGACCGATCGTCCTCGTCGGACACTCCTACGCCGGTGAGGTGATCTCACAGGCGGCCGCCGGCGTCGACAACGTCAAGGCACTGGTGTACATCAACGCCATCATGCCGGACAAGGGAGAGTCCTTCGCCAGCCTCTCCGGCAAATTCGCGGCAGCCCCGCTCACCAAGGCGCTGAAGCAAGTCCCCTTCCGCAACGGCGACGCCACCACGGGCACCGACGTGTACATCCAGCCCGCCAAACTCCACGCCGCCTTCGCCCAGGACCTCTCCCAGCAGCAGGCCTCCGTCATGGCATCGACACAGCGCCCGATCGCACAGTCGGCCTTCACCGACAAACTCACCGAAGCAGCCTGGCGGGACAAGCCCGTCTACGTGCTCGTCGGCACCCAGGACCGGGCCATCAACCCGAACCTCGAACGGTACGAGGCCAAACGCGCACACGCACGCAAGACAGTGGAGATCAACTCCTCGCACGTGTCCCTGATCTCCCACCCCCAAGCCGTCACGGATCTCATCCTCAGCGCGGCCCACGACTCCGGCTACCAGTAATGGCGGTGACGGCAAGTTCACCAAAAGCGGGGACCGGAAAGCTGCTGAGGTACTCGATCGAGGTCGGCCTGGCCAGTCTGCTGAGCTACTGGGCGGCCACCAGGTTCTGGTCGAACACTCATCGGCCGTACGAGGAGGGGCAACTCGGCGGCATGTGGGCTGCGATCTCCACGATTTTCGTGGTCCGGGAATGCAAAAGGGAGAGTGCAACAGCGGCGATCGCGCGCATGTCGGCGACGCTCGTCAGCTTCGTACTCTGCCTGATGTACCTCGCCTTCCTGCCCTTCCAAGCCTGGGGCCTCGCCCTGCTCGTGGGCTTGAGCGTCCTGGTACCCGGGCTGATCGGACGGCCCGGCGACGAAGCGACCGCAGCCATCACCACCACTGTCGTCATGGTCGTCGCAGGACTGAACCCGCACGGGGCCTGGAAACAGCCGCTGCTGCGTTTGGCGGACACGGCCATCGGTGTAGCCGCAGGCTTGGTCACGCTGGTCATCGTGAATCAGATCGGCAAGTGGACGGGCAAAGGCAGCAACTCTCCATCGGATCGATCACCTACGAATACGAAGGCCGGCTGACTCCTCACACTTTCGCGAAGTGAGCTGTCCGAGCGCTGATCGATGGCCGAGGCCGCGGGCTCCCACAGCACCCCCTGCTCATCGGGGCAGCTCCGATGAGCAGGGGCGTTTGTTCATCGCTCGATCCGCAGCCTCGTCGCACCCGGATTCACCCGTGTGGTCCCGCCGAGGACCAGGACACCTCGAGCCTCCACCGTGCCCGCTCGCGGTGCTCGGGCTCCGAGCCCGCGGCTCCGAAGTGCGCGACAGCAATGGCCCGCTTAGCGTGCGAAGGGCGTTGGGACTGCCCAACCGTGGTCGCGCGTGCGCGCGAAGGTCGGGACGAAGGAGCGTGGGGTATGGCGAAGGTACTGTTCATCGTCAGCGGTGCCAGCTACTGGGTGCTCAAGGACGGCACGAGGCATGCCACAGGTTACTGGGCGGAGGAGTTCGCGAGCCCGTACAAGATCCTCACGGATGCCGGTCACCAGGTGGTCATCGCCACTCCGGACGGCGTGATTCCCACCGTCGACATGATGAGCCTGCGCCCGTCCTTCAACGGTGGTGAGGACGGGGCCCTGGAGCAGGAGAACATCATTCGCGACGCCGAGGGCATGCGGCGGCCGCTCAAGCTCTCGGACGTGCGGCTCGAGGACTATGACGCCGTCTACCTGCCGGGCGGCCACGGGCCGATGCAGGACCTGGCGTTCGACCCCGACACTGGGCGCCTGCTGACCGAGCAACTGCAGTCGGGCAAGCCGCTGGCGATCGTGTGCCACGCCCCGGCCGCGATGCTGGCCACCCGGATCCACGGCGTCTCGCCGTTCAAGGGCTACAAGATCACGGCCTTCACCAACGACGAGGAGGAGGGCGTCGGGCTGGCCCCCCGAGCCCCGTGGCTGCTGGAGACCGACGTCAAGGAGAAGCTCGGGGTCGACTTCAGCCGGGGTCCGAAGTGGGAGCCGTACATGGTCGAGGACCGTAACCTCATCACCGGCCAGAACCCGCGCTCGGCCGGGGTCCTCGGCAAACGACTCCTCGAAGTCCTCGCCTGACGGGCCTGACGGCGTCGCAGCGGCTCAGCCCGCGGCCCGTGGTGCAACCACGGTTTCGGCACCACGGGGCGCGGCCAGGGTCGCGCCCCGCGTTCCATCTGAGCGACTGCGGCGTTTCGAGCGGTTGGTGCCATGGGCCGTTGCCGGGGGCGCCACGTCGCTGCGATGCCGGTTCAAGCCGAGACCGGCGTCTCCGGCTTCATCTTGTAGGCGTTCTCGATCGCCGGATGCCGGGTACCGAGGCCATCGGTGACTTTGCGCTCCCACGGAACCTGCTGCAGCTGCTTGGTCTCCTCGATCATCGACTTCGGCTCCAGGTTCCGGAAGTTGTCGACCTCGCCGGCCGCCACGGCCGTCAACGTGGCGAAGACCGGCTCAGGGTCGAACTGCGCGCGTGGGAAGGCGAGTTCGGAGTAGTCGAACAGCCGCTCCGAGGGGTCGTCCTCCCAGCTCTCCCACGTCTGGAACATCCGGTCGTTGAAGCCGGTCAGGAACGGCCCCGGATTCACCGTGGCGACCTCTATGTTGTACTCCTGCAGCTCGTACGCCATGGTCTCGGCGATCGCCTCGATCGCGTGCTTGGACGCCGAGTAGATACCCGTGAACGGATTGACGTTCAGGCCCTCCCGTGACGAGACCCAGACGATACGGCCTTCGCCGCGCTTGACCATCTGTTTGGCGATCCCCTGGGTGAGCAGAAGCGGCCCCGTGACGTTGACCTCGAACTGGTGCCGGATGTTCGCGCCGGGGATGTCGACCGTCGAACCTCCTTCTCCGACGCCCGCGTTGTTCACGAGGATCTCCACGCCCCAGTCGAGAGCCTTGCGCCGCTCGCCGTCGTTGGTGACGTCGAGCTTCTCCACGTGCAGGTCGACCTTCCGCTCGGCCGCCTGCCACTTCAAGGTCTGAACCTGGGCGTAGATCTCGACGCTGGCGATGACGTCGAATCCCTTCTGGGCCAGCCGCATGGCCGCCTCGAAACCGAAGCCGGAACCCGCTCCCGTAACGAGAACTTTCTTCAGCGACGAATTCGACATGGTGACACACTTCCTTTTCGCCTATCCGGTTCGCGTGATCATGAGATTACCAATGGTCTTATCGGATCTATTGTGCATTTCCATGGCGGGAACGGTGCTGCCGCTTACAACCACCTCTTCGAAGAACGGGATCGCGTGTCAGATGATGTCGAGTCGGTCCAGGAACGGCTCGGCGACAGCGGCGTCCCCGGTGATCTCGCAGTGGTCGCGCCACGGAGTGCGGGTGGTACCCCAGCAGATGAAGTCGGCCGCGCTGCTGTGGACCTGGGTCGAGCCGAGGGCGCCAGGCGCAACAGTCAGCCCGGCGTGCCCGCCCTCGGCGGGCAGTATCGTGACCGTCGTGGCGCCGGGGCCGGTCAGGTCCAGCACGAGCGGCTCGGTGACCGCGGCGTCCAGGTCGTGACCTTGCATCTGCGGCACCCCGGCGAGCATGAACTCCACGGCCGGAGCCACCAGTTCGTCTGTCGGCGCCGGAACCGTGAACGGCAGCGGCCCCCGGGGGGCGAGCAGGTCGTAACGCAGATGGCAGAGCACATTGAACGCCATGGTGTTGGCCAGCAGATGCCGCGGGTAGGTTCCCAAGCCCGGCACCGGTATCGGGTCGTCCGCTTGCGGTGTCGTCTGGCCCGCTTCCAGGAGCTCCAACTGCCGGGGGGTGTAGCGCCTCCACTCGTCGATCACCTCACGGTGGTTCCAGCCACGGCGCTCGTCGACCCGCATGTCGTGGTAGCGCTCGCGAACCTGCGGCCAGGACGGGTCCGGTGTGGGGGGTTCGACCGCTTCATGGGCGAGGGCCGCCAGGTGGGCGATCACATCGATGACCCGCCAGCCCTTGCAGGCGGAGGGCGACTCCCACTGCTCGTCATCCACCCGTGGAACGATGTCCGCGAGCTGCGCGCTGCTCGTTCGCGCCGACGCGACGCCTGCTCGTGTCATCAATGCCTCCCTTTGGCGGGCCCAAGCGCGGGCTGGTGTCCGAGGGACAGCTCGATCAGGCCGCCCGTCGCGACAGCCGGTACGTGGCCGCTACGTCCGCCCGCCCCTGACCGTGCGTGGCAGCCGACTGCAACCGGTCACGCACGACTTCCGCGATGCCCAGCCGCAGCCCGGCACCGTGAGCAGACTCGGTGATCAAAGCGGCGTCCTTCGCCGCCGCCTCCAGCGGGAAGGACGGTGTGTCGAGGTCGTCGCTGATCATCTTGGGGCCCTTGGACTGCACGTACTTGCTGTCCAGCGCACTGCCGCTGATGACGTTGATCAGCTGGTGGGGGTCGACACCCAGCGCGTCGGCCAGGGTGAGGGACTCGGCGATGCCCTCGACGGTCGTCAGCACCCACGCGTTGTAAGCGAGCTTGAGGCTGCTGGGCTGCCCGATGTGGTCCAGCCAGACGGTGCGCGTGCCCACCGCGTCCAGGACCGGCTGAACACGCTCGCCGGCACACATGTGGGACGCGGCGGCCAGAATGGTCAGGGTGCCGGCGACGGCCGGTTCCCGCGTGCCCAGCACCGGCGCCTCGACGAAGCCGACGCCGAGTCCATCGGCCTGCTCCCCCAGGCGCAGGCTGCCCTCGGGCGAGACGGTGCAGCACTGCAGCCACACAGCGTCCCGGTCCAGACCGTCACGGGCCTGGTCCATCACCTCGGACACCACCCGCTCGTTGGCGAGAATGGTCAGCACGACCTTGGCCCCGCGGCAGGCCTCAGCCGCCGTGTCGCACACCACCGCGCCGACCTCGGTCAGCGGCTCGGCCGCCGCCCGCCGGCGGTTCCACACCCGAAGCCCCAGCCCGGCCGCAGCGATGTTCCGCGCCATGGCGTCGCCCATGGTTCCGATCCCGAGGACCGCCACCTCCGGACGGCCCCGGGCGGTGTTGCTGCCGCTCATGCTCCCACCTCCGTGGTGACGGTCCCGCCCGCGCTCAGGCGGCGTCCTGCCCGATCCAGACGGTCTTGGCGTTCATGAACTCACGCATCCCGAGGTCGGACAGTTCGCGTCCGTAGCCGCTGCGCTTGACCCCGCCGAAGGGGATTTCGGGGTAGCTGGTGGTGTTGCCGTTGATGAAGGCCATACCGGACTGCACATCCCGGACGAACAGGTCCCGTTCCGCCTGGTCCTCGCTCCACAGGTTCGAACCCAGACCGTACGGGTGGCCGTTGGCGATCTCCAGTGCCTCCTCCAGGGACGCCACGGTCCACACCTGGGCGACCGGGCCGAAGACCTCCTCGTGGAACATCTTCATCTCGTCCGTGATGCCCGTCAGCACGGTCGGCGGGAAGAACCAGCCGGGCCGGTCCGGACGCTTCCCACCCGTCAACACCGTCGCGCCCTTGCCGACCGCGTCGTCCACGTACGCCTCGACGTCCGCCCGGCCGGACTCGGTCGCCAGCGGACCGACATCCGTGGCGTCCTCCATCGGGTCTCCCACCACCAGGGCCGCCATCTTCGCGGTGAACTCCTCCAGGAACGCCTCGGCGATGTCCTCATGGACGAAGAACCGCTTGCCGTTGATGCACGACTGCCCGTTGTTGAGCGTCCGCGCCCTGACCGCCACGTCGGTCGCCCGGTCCAGATCCGTGGACGGCATGACGATGAACGGGTCGGAGCCGCCGAGTTCGAGCACGACCTTCTTGATCACGTCACCGGCGATCCCGCCCACCGAACGTCCCGCCGGCTCACTGCCGGTGAGCGTCGCGGCCGCCACCCGGTCGTCGCGCAGGACCTCCTCGACCCGGCGCGCGGAGATCAGCAGCGTCTGGAACACGTCGTCCGGGAATCCTGCTTCACGGAAGAGCTGCTCCATGTACAGCGCGCACTGCGGCACGTTGGAGGCGTGCTTGAGCACCCCGACGTTCCCCGCCAGCAACGCGGGCGCGGCGAAGCGCATCGCCTGCCACAGCGGCAGGTTCCACGGCATCACCGCCAGCACCACGCCGATCGGCTGGTACGTCACGAAGGACTCCTTGGCGCCGACGTTCCCGGCGTCGGTCCGCAGATCCCGCAGGAATGCCGGGCCGTGGGCGGCGTAGAAGCGCAGTCCGTGGACGCACTTGGCCACCTCCTCGCGGGCGGCCCGGAGCGTCTTGCCCATCTCCGTGGTGATCATGCGGCTGACGTCGTCAGCGTCCTTCTCCAGCACCTCGGCTGCCCGGTTCAGCCATTGAGCGCGCTGCTCAACGCTCGTGAGGCGATAGGACCTTGCCGTGGCGGCGGCCCGCGCCAGCTTGTCGTCCAGCTGTTCGGCGGTGAGTTCGTCGAAGGTCCTGATGACCTCGCCCGTCACCGGATTCGTGGTAGCGATAGCCATAAAATGAGGCTAGATCCGTCGTTCATCTCTAGCAAAAGGTGTCATGTCGCTCTGCGTGAGACACCACGGCCCCTCTGTAGGCAAATATCGTTGGCGTCACGCCGCAGAGGGCGGGCCCGGATCGATCTCCCGCTCGTGGTGCTATTTGAAATCAGCCTTGCGGTTCTATTTGAAATTAGCGGCGCGGAAATGACAAGAGAGCCGCCGAACGCGGCGTGCTGAATGGGAGCTATTCGCGTTCTATTCGCGTTCGTGGTGTCGCTTATGCAGTGCAGTGGTGCGGTGCTCCGAGACGGCAGCCGTCCGTCGTGCGACCGGGACAGTCGGCTGGTGTACTTGGAGTGTGCTCCGGGGGGACACGGCGGCATTCTCGCCCGCTCGTCCGGAAGGTGAAGACTCGATGTCCACGCAGTCCACGCACGCCATCCAGCCGCTCCAGGGCCGCGTCGCGGTCGTCACCGGTGCCTCCAGCGGTATCGGGGAGGCGTCCGCAGAGAAGCTGGCCGCCCTCGGCGCCCACGTCGTCGTGCTGGCCCGGCGGGCCGACCGGCTGACCGACCTGGTCGGCCGCATCGAGAAGAACGGCGGCAGCGCCACGGCAGCCCCGGGGGACGTGACCGACCCCGCTGCCCTGCAGGCGGCCGCCGACCGGGTCGCGGCCGAGCACGGCGGCGCCGATCTGCTGGTGAACAACGCCGGCGTCATGCTGCCCGCGCCCATCGAGCAGCTAGCCGTCGACCAGTGGCGGCACCAGATCGACCTGAACGTCACCGGTCTGATGAACGCCATCGCGGCGTTCGTGCCGCAACTGGTGAAGACCGCCGGCGAGCGCGGCGTGGCCGACCTGATCAACATGTCGTCCATCGCCGCCCAGAACATCTTCCCGAACTTCGCCGTCTACTCCGGTACCAAGGCGTACGTCACCCACCTCTCCCGGCATCTGCGCGTGGAGCTGGGGCCGAAGAACGTCCGCGTCTCGGCGCTCGAGCCGGGCATCGTCGGCACCGAGCTGCAGGACCACGTCACCGACCAGGGCGCCCTGGACTGGCTGGCGGGTTCGAAGGACACCATCGAGTGGCTCACGCCCCAGGACATCGCCGAGACGGTCGGCTTCCTCGCCTCGCTCCCGCCGCGGGTGAACCTGCAGCAGGTCACCATCATGCCGACGGCCCAGCCGTCCTGAGGCGGACACGGAACGTCGAGCCCCTGCTGGGTATCACGCCCCCGTCCACCGCATCAGGGCTGCCGAACGATCGGCGGGCGGGCTGCCCCGGTGCGGTGTCACCCGCTTCCGCATGTGCGCATGACCTGCACCTTCCTACGGTGTGCCGCCACGCAAACGTCCCCACCGCACACGAGGAAGTGGCGCACATGGCCTCCGAAGCAGCATCCGCTCCCCCAGAACCCCGACATCGGCAGTTGCCGGGACGGCGGTGGACGTCACAGCCTCAGCCCCTCGTCACGCCGTGCTGCCGGACGGATGTGGCGGAGTCAGGGCCGCAGGCTACGCCTCGCCACTGCATTGCTCGCCATCCCGAGCACCCCAGCGGCCCGCCACTGTGCCCCATGCATCGTTCGCACACCATGACGTGGCCGTGACTGTTGCGATGCTCCGAGCGGGGCCGGAAGGACTTCCCACGACACCCGCTCATGGCCTACGTCACGAGCGAGCCGGGCGGAGAGCCTGTGCACCAGAGCGTGGTCGCCGGGCGCGCACGGTCCTGGGTGTGTGCAGGCCCGGAAGAGGCCGCCACGGAGTTCGGGCTTCTGATCGACTACCCGACGGGCACTCATACCCGACGGGCACTCATACCCGCCGGGTATGGCGCCGCTGAAGCACGGCACGGTTTCGGCGGCCGCCAACCGCCCGCGATGGCGCGCCGGTTGGGCGACCCTGGCGTCGCGTATCGACGCCGACGACCTCGCCCGCAGTGGGGAGCCCCGCAGGGTGCATGCGGCTCGCTCGGTCCCGCGATCACCTGGCTCACGCCGCCTTGCAGTGCTCATTGGCGCTCAGGACGGCCCGCAGTCGCTGGAAGCGGTCGAGATCTTCCCAGGTGTCGTGGTCGGGCGGGCTGGGGTTGCGGTGTCCGGTGCTCCAGGCCCAGACGCCGGCGGCGATGCCGACGGCGAGCGGGATGAGCAGCCACAGCAGGGCGCCCACGGATTCAGCCTCCTTCCGATGCGATGCGATGCGATGGGATGGGATGGGCGGGCCAGGGAGCTCTCAGGCGGTCAGCTGCTTGGGTGCGCCGCCGGAGACGGCGATCTTGCGGGGCTTGGCGTGTGCGGCCAGCGGGATGCGCAGGGTGAGGACGCCGTTGTCGTACGCGGCCTCGGCGGCAGCCGTGTCCAGGGCGTCGGACAGGGCGAGTCGACGGGTGAACCGGCCGGTGGGCCGCTCGGTCAGTACGGCACGGGCGTCGGCCGGGATCGGGGAAGGCCGCTCGGCGGTCAGGGTCAGCGCGTGCTGTTCCGTGGTCAGCTCGATGGTGGAGCGGTCCATGCCGGGCAGGTCGAACTGCAGGTAGAGCGCTTCGTCGTCGCGCCAGGCATCCGCCGGGATGACGGTGCCGGCCGGGGCGGCGGGATGCGCGAGCTGATGGGTGAGGCGTTCGAGATCGCCCAGACCGCCCGTACGCGCAAGCATGTCCAATTTCTCCCTCCCTGAAGGCAGGCCGCAGGGGCTACGGCCCGACGATCGAGTACCGGCTATCCGTATAACCGACAAGAGATTCACTGACAAGTGCCGACTGCACGAAGTTGACACAGGGAGACTCAATTCACTATCACATGCAGTGACTGTCCGGGTGCACCGACGGCTTTGGCTGCCGGGGGCGGCCTGGGCGGTCGGCGCACGGGAAGGCCGGAAGGGAGGAGCTGGTGACGGAAGAGATGAAAAGTGTCTGGCTGCTGGGGGCCCGCGGCGTTTCGGCGGTCGTTTTCGGCGTGCTGGCGCTGCTCTGGCCGCAGTTGACGGTGCTGGCCCTGGCCTGGGTATTCGGCGCGTACGCCCTGGTGGACGGCGCGATGCTCATCGCTACGGCGTGGCGCCACCGGCATGAACGCCGACCCACCGCGGCCTGTGCGGCGGCCGGCACCCTGGGGGTGGTGGCCGGACTGGTCGCGGCCCTGTGGCCGGGCCTGACGGCCTTGGCGCTGGTAGTCACAGCGGGCGCCCGGGCCATCGTGACGGGATGCCTGGAGTTGTGGGTCGCCACGCGGATGCGGCACGAGCTGCGGCATGCGTGGTGGTGGCGGGCCTCCGCCGTCGTGTCAGTGGCGGCGGGTGTGCTGCTCTGGCTGCGCCCGGATGCCGGCGCCGTGGCCATCGCCCTGGTGCTGGGCGTGTACGCGCTGATCGCGGGCGGCCTGTGGCTGATCGCGGGCTGGCGGGAGTACCGCACTCTTGCCGAGCACGGTTCGCGGTCGTGGACCAGGCCGACGTCCGGTGCCCGCGTGGCCCACTGACCACCGTGCTCCCCGCACCCCCAGGGCGCCGCACCGCAGGCCCGCAGGGGCCTGCGGTGCGGCACGTTTACCGAAAGGCAGGTGAGCATCGTGACGCGGCTGCACACCGACGGCGGCGATCTGGTGGTGCGTCTGCCGTGGCGGTGGGCGCTGGCGCCGCGGCGCCGCAGCGTGCGCCTGCCGCTTGAGTTCGTGGACGAGGTCCGCGTGGAGCCGCACTGGTGGCGCGCGGTCCGCCCGCATCCCGGGCCCTGCTACCGCTTCCGCCCGGGGCGCTGGTGCGTGGGCGAGCTGGAGCACAGTCGGGGCCGGACTTCGCCGCCCTGAGCGCCCAGGGCCCAGTGCGCGTCATGACGACCTTCGGCCACGACGCCCCCTACGCCCGTCTGGCTGTGTCCACCCCCGAGCCGGAGGCCGACGCAGCCTGGCTGCGGCAGACCACTACCAACAGTGCCGATAAAAGTTGAGCCCCCACTTGTCAACTTTCCGGCGCAGTGGACCTCAGAAGAGAGCGAAGGGCGCGAGATGGAGGACAAGGAGGGATGAAGATGCTGATGCGTACAGATCCCTTCCGCGAGCTCGACCGGCTCGTCGAGCGGGTCTGGGGCACGGCCGCGCACCCGGCGGGCATGCCGTTGGACGCCTGGCGTGAGGGCGAGACGTTCTTCGTGGAGCTGGACCTGCCGGGCGTGGACCCCGAGTCGATCGACCTCGATGTCGAGCGCAACGTCCTGACCGTGAAGGCCGAACGCAAGTCGGCGTACGGCGAGGACAGTGACACGGTGATCGCCGAGCGGCCCGCGGGGACGTTCAGCCGGCAGCTGTTCCTCGGCGAGACCCTCGACGCCGACAAGCTCGAAGCCTCCTACGAGGCCGGTGTGCTGAGGCTGCAGATCCCGGTCGCCGAGCAGGCCAAGCCCCGCAAGATCGCCATCAGCGGCGGCAGCGATCGCAAGGAACTGGGCAGCTGACGCCATAGCAACACCACTGCTTCAGGGCTTCGGGCACCAGTCCGGGGCCCTGACGCCGTCCCTGGCCTCTCGGGGCACACCGGCCGTCAGACAGGAGGGCGCAGGCGATCTGCTGGCCGACATCGGCCATCAGCCCGAGTTCGGCGCCCGCCCCTGCGCGCCGCACCATCCAACGCGAGCTCGACGACCGCCTCGCAGCCCTGCTGCCGTCCGGCACACTCAACCCGGGCAACCGCGTCCAGGATGCGGGCAGGGTGCCCTGTCCGGACGGGGAACGGGCCGTCCGCCTTGGGTGCGCCGCCCCTGTTCGGCTGCGTTCCTCGACGAGAGGCGGCCGCCGTGCCGCTGTTCGCACCGGAAACGCGGGAAGGAAGACGCGTGTGCAGCAGCCGCCCGCGATCGCCGATGACGCCGTGCGGCTGCGGGGGCCGTAGGGGGCATGACGCGCACCCCGCACGGCCGGGCGCGGACGGCGAGAGGGAGCACCTTGCTGACGCTCCTCTTCCTCCACCGCTGATCGCACCACACGTCACCCACCCCGACACCAATCCGAAGAGATCCTGCGCGCCCGCCGGGAGCATCGGCGCGGTGTGCCGCTCGGGGCCGCGAAGTCAGACGCCCTTCATCTCTGCTTCCACTCCTTCGCCGACAGCGCCACTCTGCGTCGCGCGCAGTCACGGGAGTACCGCGGGCACCCCCCTGCACCTCCCCCGGACTTGACAAGGCAAGACTCAAGTTTTATTTCAAGAAGGTAGGCAAGTGGACATGAAGCCGCAGCTCAGGATGGGCGAGGAGGTGGCCGGACGTGCGGGAGCAGGAATCGGACCTGTACGCGGTGCTGGGGGTGCAGCCGTCGGTGACGGCCGAGGCGATCACCTCGGCCTTCCGAGCCCGCGTGCGGGAACTGCGCCCCGATACCCGAGTGGACGCGGACACCGCCGCACGGTTCGGTGAAGTGCGGTCGGCGTACGAGACGCTGCGCGATCCCATCCTGCGGGCGGCCTACGACCAGCGCCTCGAGCGCACGCTGCCGGCGTCTGACCGAAGAGCTGTCCCCACCGTGCCGGCGCGGTCCGTGTGGCGGTACGCGGTGGTGCTCGCGGATGTGCGTCCCGAGCCGCCGCTGCGTGCGGGTCCGGTCCGGTGGATTCCCGGCGGGTGAGACGAAGAACGAGGTGAGGACGAGGAGGAGAGCACAGATGGCACGTGCGGTTGGTATCGACCTGGGAACGACGAACTCGGTGGTCTCGGTACTGGAGGGCGGCGAGCCCACCGTCATCACCAACACCGAAGGCGCACGGACGACCCCGTCGGTGGTGGCGTTCTCCAAGAACGGTGAGGTGCTGGTCGGCGAGGTGGCCAAACGGCAGGCCGTGACGAACGTCGAGCGCACCGCGCGCTCGGTCAAGCGGCACATGGGCGACCACGCCTGGCGCTTTCCCGAGCAGGGGGACGTCGACGGCAAGCGCTACACCGCGCAGGAGATCTCCGCGCGCGTGCTGCAGAAGCTGAAGAGGGACGCGGAGTCCTACCTGGGCGAGGACGTCACCGACGCGGTGATCACCGTGCCCGCGTACTTCGACGACGCCCAGCGGCAGGCGACCAAGGAGGCCGGTGAGATCGCGGGTCTGAACGTGCTGCGGATCATCAACGAGCCGACGGCCGCCGCGCTGGCGTACGGACTGGACAAGGAGAACGACCAGACGGTCCTCGTCTTCGATCTGGGCGGTGGCACCTTCGACGTGTCGCTGCTGGAGATGGGCGAGGGCGTCATCGAGGTGAAGGCCACCAACGGCGACACCCACCTGGGCGGTGACGACTGGGACCAGCGGATCGTCGACCACTTGGTGAAGCAGTTCAAGAACCACTACGGCGTAGACCTGTCCAAGGACAAGATGGCCGTGCAGCGCCTCAGGGAGGCGGCGGAGAAGGCGAAGGTCGAGCTGTCGTCGTCCACCGAGACGACCATCAACCTGCCCTACATCACCGCCTCGGCCGAGGGCCCGCTGCACCTGGACGAGAAGCTCACCCGCGCCCAGTTCCAGCAGCTCACTGCCGACCTGCTGGAGCGGTGCAAGGCGCCGTTCCACAACGCGATCAAGGACGCCGGGATCAAGGTGTCCGACATCGACCACGTCGTCCTGGTGGGCGGCTCGACCCGGATGCCGGCCGTGACCGAGCTGGTGAGGGAGCTGACCGGCAAGGATCCGCACAAGGGCGTGAACCCGGACGAGGTGGTGGCCGTCGGTGCCTCGCTGCAGGCCGGTGTCCTCAAGGGTGAGGTCAAGGACGTCCTGCTGCTCGACGTCACCCCGCTGTCCCTCGGCATCGAGACCAAGGGCGGCATCATGACCAAGCTGATCGAGCGCAACACCACCATCCCGACCAAGCGCTCGGAGATCTTCACCACCGCCGAGGACAACCAGCCCTCCGTGACGATCCAGGTCTTCCAGGGCGAGCGGGAGATCGCCGCGTACAACAAGAAGCTCGGCATGTTCGAGCTGACCGGTATCGCCCCGGCTCCGCGCGGAGTGCCGCAGGTCGAGGTGACCTTCGACATCGACGCCAACGGCATCATGCACGTCTCGGCCAAGGACCTGGGCACCGGCAAGGAGCAGAAGATGACGGTGACCGGCGGCTCGGCGCTGCCCAAGGACGACATCGACCGCATGGTCCGCGAAGCCGAGCAGCACGCCGAGGAGGACCGTCGGCGCCGGGAGGCGGCCGAGACCCGCAACCAGGGCGAGCAGCTCGTCTACTCGACCGAGAAGCTCCTGAAGGACAACGCCGAGCGGATCCCGGTGGACGCGAAGTCCGAGACGGAGACGGCGCTGGCCGAGCTGAAGGAGAAGCTGAAGGACGAGAACGCGGACACGGCCGCGATCCGGCAGGCCGTCGACCGCACCGCGCAGGCCGCACAGAAGATCGGCACCGCCCTGTATCAGCAGTCCCGGGCCGAGCAGCCGGCGGATACAGCCGGCGCGTCCGCGGGCGGTGGTACGAGCGGTGGTTCGTCCGATGAGGACGTGGTGGACGCCGAGATCGTGGACGATGACAAGCCGGAGGCTGGTTGACGATGACCAGGAGCGGTCCGCAGAGCACCGAGCTGGACAGGCTGCGGCGCCTGGTGGAGGAGCGGACCGCCGACCTGCAGCGGGTCAAGGCCGAGTACGACAACTACCGCAAGCGGGTGCGGCGGGACCGCCTGGCCGTGCGCGAGATCGCGGTGGCCAACGTGGTGCGGGGGCTGCTGCCCGTGCTGGACGCCGTCGACCGGGCGTTGGCGCACGAGCCGCTGACGCCCGGTCTGAAGGACATCGGCGACAGCCTGCAGGAACAGCTCGGCTCGCTGGGCGTCATGTCGTTCGGTGAGGTGGGCGATCTGTTCGACCCCGCGTGCCACGACGCTCTCACCCACCATGTCTGCGGCGCTGCGGACCGCCTGGTGTGCTCGGCGGTTCTGCGTCCCGGCTACCGTCTGGGCGAGAACCTGCTGCGCCCGGCGACTGTGGAGGTCACCGGGCCGGCCCCGCCGGCGAGGAGTGCACCGGGGCAGGAGTGTGGTGTCCGGGGGTCATCCGCCCCGGCAGACAAACCGCCCTGGCCTGTCGCGCGTAGCTGACAGGCTTGCCCCTGCTTGGGTACCGAGTGAAGGGGGCATCGCCGTCGATGCCCTGAGATCGCTGGTAAGCGGAGGTGACGAAACGATGCAGCACCATGAGTTCCTCGCGCGCGTGCGTGAGCTCGGCGAATACGACAGCCAGGAAGAAGCCGCGAAGGTCACCGACGAGGTGCTGAGCGTGCTGGCCCAGCGCATCAGCCCTGGTGAGGTCGATGACCTCGCCTCCCAGCTGCCCGGACCGCTCGGACAGGCGCTGGTCGCGGCCAAGCAGGCGCAGGCCGAGAGCTTCGGAATCGAGGAGTTCTACCGCAGGGTCGCCGAGCGCACCGGCGCCCGGCCGCGCACCGCGGAGTGGGACGCCGGCGCGGTCCTGACCACCCTGGCCGACGCCGTCTCCGGCGGTGAGCTGAACCAGATCATCAGCCAGCTCCCCTCCGGCTACGCCGTCCTGTTCGGCAAAGCCGATCTCGCCAGCTGAAACCAGGCCCCGGCGCGCCCCGAGTACGGCAACAGCGCTGGCGTGCCGACCACCACCGGTCCGCTCGGCCAGGGCATGACCCACACAGCCTGCGCTCCGAGCGCCAAACCCCGCAAGATCGCCATAAGCGGTCCCGCGGGGAGATCTCCGGCTGGTCGACGGCGGCCGGGGCCGACAAACCGGCGGAGGACGGGCATCTGATCTCCCCCTCACCCGTCCTCCGCCCCCACCGGAGCAAAGAAGCCGAAGAAGGGTGGCGGCCGACATGACCCTGCGACGCGAAGCCTTCCTCGACCAGGTGAAGGAACGCGGCGAGTACGCAACAGACCACGAAGCAGAACGCGCGGCCCGCGTGGTCCTCGCCCTGCTGGGTGCGCACCTGGTCGGCGAGGTGCGCGCCCAGCTGGCGGCGCGCCTGCCCGAAGAGTTCGCCCTGATCCTGCTCAACCCCATGCAGAGCGCCGAGCCGCTGCCGCCGGAGAGGTTCGTGCGGGCAACGGCAGCCTGGATCGAGGGGGCCACCGAGCAGACCGCGGCCTGGGACGTCAGCGCCGTCCTCAGCACCGTCGCCGACGCTGCGGGCCACGACCTCCTGGGCCAGGTCCTGCTCCAGCTCCCCGCAGGCTACGACCTGCTCTTCGGCCGCCCCCAGCCCACCTGACCGAACCCCGAACCCGGTGCCGCAACCCGCCGCTCACGGGATGCCGGCGACAGAAGGGCACACGTTCGAGTCCCGCAACGACCAAGCGGACGCGACGAGATCGCCGCCTCGGCGGTGAGAATGGCCGAAGGCTGCGAAGCCGGCAGGCACCCTGGCCGTGCGCAAGGGCCGTGTGGGGACGCCGGCCGCGTGCGGGGACATGGTGGAGGAGTGCGACCGCCTTTAGGGCGAGCTGGGTGAGGGCCCGCGCTTCGATGTCGCCCGCCAAGGCGGCGGCGAACGTCAGTACCGGATCGCGGACATGACCCAGCCCCAGCCGGCCGGGCTGCGTTTCGCCGCCGGCACCCGCGAGCGGGGAGTGGGCAGCATGACCGGAGTCCTGCTCTGCACCGACAGAGAAGACGTCGGCGCGCTGAATCTCTCCTCTCACCGACCTGGCACCTTCAGCAAGGAGTGCGAAACGCCGGCTGGCTGCTGGCCTCCCACGCCGCCCTGGCCGGCGCCCGCACCGTCTTCCCTGGCCATGAGCTGGCCGATGCAGCTGAAGCCCTCCACGTCGGCTTTCGTGCATGGCTGACGAGGCTGGTCCGCAGGGGCTGTTCACGGACGTGTGCAGACGCTCGCCCGTGCAAGGTTCGATGTCGCGTCCGCGAGTGCCGCAGGGGGGACGGGCCTGAAGGTCCGCCAGGGGCAGGATGCAGTGGTCGTCGGCTGGCTGCCGCCACCAGAGCTGGATCCGGTGGGGCGGCAGGTCGCGGAGTACGAGGGGATCCGTGCCGCACTGCGACAGGCGTTGCTGGAGATCCTCACGCAGGCCGGCTACGCGGTGCAGGCCGACCGGAACAGCGGAGAGGTGCGGATCAAGCCGGTGGAACGCTGAATCGGCCGGTGTGCAGATCTGGTGGGACATCCGGCCACCGGCACTGCGGGGGCGTGCTCGGGGCAGGAGTTGTGGCAGCACTTCCCCGCGGCCTCCGCGTCGCGGCGTGCATTGCGGGAGCGGCATCGCGTGCTCGCTGCTCCAGCCGCGTCGCGGAGGCGATGCCCTGCCGCCATTGAGGGAGAGCGCGCAGGGCGCCCCCTTGCGCCCGGGTGAGCGTGACGTTGGCGGCCAGGCTCGCGTGAAGCTGTTGGGCCTCTCGCACCGTGCGCAGAGCAACGTCGTCCGGCGGTGCGGCGGCACGTGGCGCGGTCGTGTGGGATGCGGTGTCACACTGTGGCGGTCGCACCGTGCAGGCGGCGCGCTCTCGACCCGTGTGATGCAGGACTGCTGCCCGGGCGATCAGGATCATGGCGATGACTGCTGCGGCTGTCAGCGTGGTCGCCGCGCACTGATCAGACATCTGTGACGGGCCTTCATGGGATTTCACGGGCGGGCGCGGGGCCGGTATCTCGTCACACCGGCCCCGCACTCCTACAGCGGATCAGCCGGGCCAGGTGCCGGTCAGGGTGCGGGTGGCGGCCGCGCCGGCACGGTCCACGATCGCCTTGGTCCGGGCGAAGATCGCGCCCAGCAGGACCGCGGCCGTCACCACTTCCCCCCAGCCGTCCTCTTCTGCCCACTTCGACCGGCCCGGCACGGCCGACGGACCGACCAGGGCCGTCAACGGCCGACTGGAGCACCTGCGCGGCTTCGCCCTCGTGTTCCGCGGCCTCGCCCATTGCGTCGCTGGAAGCCTGCTCGAAGCCGGTGGGTTCAGACCGCGACCACACCCTCAGCCGTGAAGAGCCACTTTCGTGGGCTGGAGGGAGGAACCGCCTGACCGCCGAGTCCTCGAGACCGTGTCTGCCGGTCGGGGCTGAGTGAGATGTTCGCGTCAGGCGATGGCGTAGTCGGCCAGCGCGGGCTCCAGCAGGCCGAATGCCTGGGCGGCTTCGGCAGCGATGATGCGGGCGATCTCGTCGTTGGCGTGGCCGGCGAGGGTGAGGGTCTGGATGCGGTGGAACAACACGCGGTGGACGGTACCCAGCAGGCCGGCGGCGGTCTGGACGGTGATGTCGTCGGGCTCGGCGCCGGTGACTTTGGCGAGCATCTGAGCGAGGTGGCGTTCGCGCTGCTCGTGCAGAGCCTGCAGGCAGGTGGTCAGGGTCGGGCTGTCAGCGATCATGCGGGCGAATTCCTGGCCGCAGAACCCCGCGACCGGGTCCTGGTCGGCCGCGGCGTCGGCGAACGCGCGGCGCAAGGCGGCCAGCGCCGACTCGCCCGGATGCCGGGCGGCGACGGCTCGGGCCAGGGAGGTAGCGAACTCCTCCTGGTGGTCCAGGGCGAGGTCTTCCTTGCGGGCGAAGTAGTTGGTGACCGTCTTTTTGGCGACGCGGGCGGCGGCGGCGATCTCGGCGATGGTCGTCCGCTCGAAGCCCTGGGAGATGAACAGCCTGGTGGCGTGGTCGGAGATGAGCTGCCGGGTCTCCTGCTTCTTCGCCTCGCGCAGTCCGGCGGCGGGGACGGACGTCTGGGTAGCCATGGCTCGATCTTACCCCCGTGGCAAATTTATGTTGATACTCCTTGGCGCCTCAGCCTAAAGTTACCCTCGGCGTAAATTTCAACCGGTAGAACGTCAGCCGAAGGGGACCACTTCATGCAGTTCACCGCCTCCACCGTCTCGCTGACCGTTGAAGACGTCGCCGCCTCCCAGGCGTTTTTCACCGATCACCTCGGCTACACCGTCCAGCAGGCTGCTGACGGTTTCGCGTCCCTGAAGCGGCCCGACGCGGTCGATGTCGTCCTGCTCGCCCGCGGCATCCAGGTACTGCCGCCCCAGCAGCGCGACCGGCATGCCGACGGCCTGATCCTGGCCTTCACTCTCGACGAGGGCCTGGAAGAGCAGGAAAGGCGACTGCGGGACGCCGGAATAGAGATCACCATGCCCTTGCGTCAGGAGCCATGGGGCGAACGGCTGTTCCAGGTTGCCGATCCCAACGGCGTGATCATCCAGTTCGTCCAATGGTCCACTCCCGAACACGGCTGACGCGTCGTGGCCGCTGCCCCCTCAGCGGCAGGGAGTTCGATCCCGGAGGCGATCATCACCGCACCTTCCTGCGAGGCCCTGTCGTATGCCCGTCTTGGTGAGCCCCCACCGGCGGAGGGCGGCAGCGGCCGTGCGGGACGTGGTGAAGCCCCGTTCCGGGGCTCGGCAAACTCATCCGATCAGAGCTACGAGCTGCGGTTTTTCCGACATTGACCCTCCGAAGTCAGCACCGAACCAGCACCGGAAATCTCGTGCTGGGTGGGGAGCGAGGACGTGACCAGTCCGGCGAGCTGCGAACCTGTCGACAGGCACCGCAGATCGTCACTCACGTAGTACGACCTGTGGGACCAACGCCGACCTCATGGCGGGTCCGGACCGAACGCACGGTCCCTCAGCCGTACGCCTGGCTGAGGCACCACGCGGTCGCAATCTTGCTTCAGTCCGCCTCAACCACCGCCTCGAACTTACGGGGCGGGTCAAGCTCGATCTGCATCGTGAAAACGGCATCCATCAGAGACCTCAAGCGCCCCGGAGCATCGGGCATCACGTGCGCGTAGGTCTGATGGGTGATCCCCGGGTCGCGATGCCCCAGCCACTCAGCCATGTTCGTCAACGGTTGAGCCGGCACCCCGACGCCTGCTGGCCGTCGCGCACGTGCGGCGGCCGGACGGGGAACGGTCTGGGGCTTCTCGGCGCTCGCAGCACCTGCGGTACTCGCTGTGGTCGTGGTGCTTGGAGGGCGTGGTCCGGGCACGTCGAAGCTGAGGGACATAGGCGGACCCCACGCTGTCTCGGCAGCGGACCGCGTCGAACGCCGTCACCGTGCAGGGAGGGCGGCGCCCGGCCGGTGTTGGGCAGTGAAGTTCCCCCGCCCTCGGCTGAGTTCGTCCGCCCCCTGAAACAGTCGGACCGAGGTGTGCCCTGGTTCCCGGATGCTTCCGGATTTCCGCTGCTCGCCCTGCACCGGGTGTCCGCAGCCTGCCTCCGACCGCGAGCACTCGCCGTGTTGTCCGGCGTCGTCCACCCGGTCACGACGTCACCGTCTCCCAGAGCCGTACCGCCTCGCCGCCTCCTGCGTACGACGAGCACTCCGACCGCCGCTGCCAGCAGTGCAGTTGTGGCCGAGGCCCCGACGACGACGGGAGTCAGTTCAGCGGCTGGGCCACGATCACCGGAGCCTGAGTATCAGCATCGGTGTCAGTGACGGATGGCAGCATCGGGCACATGACGGACACCACGGCATTCGACTGGCGGTCTTTCCTGGTCAGGTGGAGCGGGGAATGGGCGGATTCCCTGCGGGATGGCGAGACGCGGAGCGAGGACGACGAGGCCGCGTGGCGGGCGCGGTGGCTTGGGTTCCCGCCCGCGTCCGAGGAGCGGATCGCAGCCATGGAGGAGCGCCTCGGCCGACGGATGCCCCCGTCGTACAGGGAGTTCCTGAAGGTCAGCGACGGGTGGCGGCACGCGGGCGGGTTCGTGTGGCTGCTGGCAGGGACCGAGGACGCGCGCTGGCACAACGACGAGTCGGGACTCGCGGACATGTTCGAGGAGTATCTGGACGAGGACGCTGGGCCAGAAGAGCGGCGGGAAGCGGACGTCTGGCGGCGCGGGCTGCAGCTCGACGTCGAGTCCGACATCACTTACGTCCTCCTGGATCCCGAGGACGAGGATCAGGACGGTGAGTGGGCCGTGTACACATGGGCGAGCTGGCGAGCCGCGCCACCCGAGCGGCACGCGAACTTCCTGACTTTTATGCGGGAGATGTATCGGGAGTTCCACAGTCTGCAGGCGCATCGGAGCGACGGGGAGCCGGTGTTCGTCAACGAGCCCGCGCGACTCGTCACCGCCACCGACCCGACACCCGTCGAACTGGCCATCGTTGACGACATCGCCGACGAACACGGCCCGAGATGTTCCTGTGGATCGTCTTCCACCGGCCGGGCGGCGGCGCCTGCATCCGGTTCGCATGGACCGACCGGGGCCCCGCGCTCGGCGCGCATCGACCAGCTCGCCCTCGCCTCGGCTCCCTCGCCCCCGGCTCGCTTCCCGCAGCTTCACTCTGGCCGACACAGATGCTGCGTGGCTGCTCCATTCCTGAAAAACCTCAAGGCATGCGAGAGATCAGCGGGGTTGGTGCCGTCAGTATCGAGTACAGCCACTTCTCAGTAGGCGAGCATTGGGAGCGAGGCTTCGAGCGCAGGAAGAGCGAGCCGAATTTCCAGACCGACGAAGAGGTAATCGTCGTGCCCGGCCAGCTCGTCGTGACGTCGCGGGTTCAGGAGCATACTGCGCCGGTCGTTTTGGCTGTCAACGACCAACTGGACGAGGCACCGGGGCCGGCCTGGACGCTGGTTGCTTCTGTGGACTACCAGCCGGTCTACAAGGGCCGCATGGCAGCCTTTGACACGATGAACGGCCCGGCTCAGCCTGCCCGTGCATCGGTTGAGGTGTTCGGTCAGCGAGTCGAGCCGGGTGAGCCGTTCGTGGACTTGGACCCGACTCGTACCTATCGCACGCAGGTGTGGTCACGAGGTCGGAGCGACTCCCGCGAACGATTCAACGCTGCCATCGAGCGTACAGAATGGGGTGTTCATGAAGGTTTCGAGGCGTATGTGATTGTCTTCGTTCCCTCCGGAACGCAAGAACCGCCGGCTCCCTCCGAAGCCGGGAGCCGACGAGAGCGCATGGCGCGTACGAGCGGGAGGCCTCCCCTGAACATGCGCTGATCCATTTGGCAGGTCGGGGACGGCCCGAGGGCCGCCCCCGTTCCGGCGTGGGCCGGTTACTTCACGAAGATGCCGTATGCGTTGTTGTGCAGGATCCGGTCACTGCCGTACCAGTCGGACAGCTCCGTTCCCGCCTTGCTGTTCTCGGCGCCCGGCACGTAACGCACGGAGAAGTTCCCGTCACCCAGGCCGGCGCCTTCCATGGTCGAGGCGAAGGGGAATTCGTCGCACTGGTAGCTGTCATTGGGACGACTCAGGCCCCGGCACGCGGCGTCCTTTGCGTTCCGGTTCTTGCGGGCCGTTTCGGCTGCGGCAGCGTCGTAGTTAGCCCAGTTGCGGTGCAGGGGCGGTCGGCCGTTCCAGACGTCGCTCGGGGCGATTCCAGGAGGCACACCGCATCATCGCGGAACTCCGTCCCGGAGACCCCGTTATCAGTACGATCGTGGACTTCCTCGGCTCCCTCGCTCGCCGGGTGCAGGGCGAAATCAACGAAGATGTGGCGAATCCGAGACCCGGGCGTCCCGAATCTCGCTGTCGCCCTTGCTGAAGGCGTCACCGGCCAACCAGCCAACGACTACCAGGAGTTGGAATTCCTGATCACGGTCCCCCTGCAATGGGACATCTCCCCCGAACGCGCGGCACAACTCCTTGCCGCAGCCGGTGGTTGAAGCACCAGTGTCGAGCGGTGCGAACACACACTCTGCTCTGCTGCAGGGTCTGATCTTCATTGAGGCGAGGCGGTGAACAGTCCGGTACGGACGAACCAATACGCGGGCCGCTGTGCCCGGTGTGGAGCAGACGTCGCGACAGAGGCCAGCGTGCTGCTCCGCAGCGTGTGGGGTGGCTGGGTGACCTACCACCCGTCCCACGCCCCGACGCCCAACCCGGACGGCACCACGTCGGACACGTCCGCGATGCGCTCCAATCAGAGGGACGGGGAGTGCGGGACCTGTGGCTCGGTCGATCCGGCTGGCACTCACGCGCGCGCCTCGGCACCGTGGCCCTCACATGAAGAGCGCTCGGCCAGCACCGGAGCCCCGCGCCTGCTGGTTCTTGGGGCCGGGGAGTTGATCCGCTGTTGGCTCGGGCCGCAGCATGCTGACCGGCTTGTTGGGTCGCCCATGCTGCAAAGCGCCCGACGGAGGAAGGCGGGTGTGCCAAGATCCGGACCAGGTGCGGACCAACTCGGTTGCGCAGCAGAGGATTCCACCATCTGCCGCAGATCAGGGACGGATGGGGCTGTGTACCACCAGCAGACGAAGAATCTCCTGGGCCGAACGCGTATCACGCGCAGGCGCAACGCCTTGTCCTTGCCCGCAGAGCCGAGCGGCATAGCCGGATCGGCCTCTCTGTCAGGTCGCCCACCGCGCAACGGCCCTGAGCCGATCAGCCCCAAGATGTCTGAGTTCAACGGAGCGTAGTCAGCACGGGAGGGGTGAACACGGGTGATGACGTGCGCTTTTAGTCAGCACCAAACCAGCACGGGAGTCAGCACCGCACCATCAAATCACCCCGAACCGTGCGTCCCGGACAGCACTCGTTTCGACCATCTTCGAGCCCCTGAACCGCCCTTCCGTGAGCCGGCATGGTGGCCGCACGCATAGCCAACGCTCGAACTATGTTGCCCCACCACATGTGCGCCTGACCTGCAGGTTTCTACCGTGTGCCGACACGTACCCGTCCCCACCGCACACGAGGAAGTGGCGCACATGGCCTCCGGAACCACCGCTCCCCCACCACCCGTGAACCTCAAGCGCATCGTCGCCGCGTCCCTCATCGGCACCACCATCGAGTGGTACGACTTCTTCCTCTACGGCTCCGCAGCCGCGCTGGTGTTCAACAAGCTGTTCTTCCCCGACTCCGACCCGCTCGTCGGGACCCTGCTGTCGTTCCTCACGTATGCCGTCGGGTTCGCGGCGCGTCCGCTCGGGGCCCTGGTGTTCGGGCACTACGGGGACCGGCTGGGGCGGAAGAAGCTGCTGGTGCTGAGCCTCGTGATGATGGGCGGAGCGACCTTCGCCATCGGTCTGTTGCCCACGCATGCCACGGTCGGGGCCGCCGCGCCCGTGCTGCTCACGGCTCTGCGGCTCGTGCAGGGCTTCGCGCTCGGCGGCGAGTGGGGCGGGGCCGTCCTGCTGGTCTCGGAGCACGGGGACGCGCGGCGGCGCGGTTTCTGGGCCTCGTGGCCGCAGACCGGCGCGCCGGCCGGGCAGTTGCTCGCCACCGGTGTGCTCTCGCTGCTGACCGCCCTGCTCTCCGACGATGCCTTCGGGACGTGGGGCTGGCGCATTCCGTTCCTGCTGTCCGGCCTGCTCGTGCTCATCGGTCTGTGGATCCGGCTGTCCGTCGATGAATCGCCCGTGTTCAAGCAGGCGTTGGAACAGGCCGAGTCCCGGCGGTCCGAGGAGGCGGAGCCCTTGCCGCTCGTCTCCGTGCTGCGTCACCACTGGCGGGACGTACTCGTGGCGATGGGTGCCCGCATGGCGGAGAACATCGGCTACTACGTCATCACCGCCTTCATCCTCGTCTACGCCACCACCTCGGCGGGCGTCTCCAAGCAGACCGCGCTCAACGCCGTACTCATCGGCTCCGCCGTGCACTTCGCCGTCATCCCGGCCTGGGGCGCGCTGTCCGACCGGGTCGGGCGGCGGCCCGTCTACCTGTTCGGCGCGGCCGGTGTGGGCCTGTGGATGTTCCCGTTCTTCTCGCTCACGGACAAGGGGTCGTTCGGCTACCTGGTCCTCGCCGTGACCGTCGGGCTCGTGCTGCACGGGGCGATGTACGCGCCCCAAGCCGCCTTCTTCGCCGAGATGTTCGCCACCCGGATGCGCTACTCGGGCGCGTCCATCGGAGCCCAGTTCGCCTCCGTGGCGGCCGGCGCGCCGGCCCCGCTCATCGCCACCGCGCTGCTCGACGACTACGGCAGCTCCACCCCGATCGCCCTGTACGTGATCGCCGCAGCGGTGCTGACCCTGGTCGCGGTGGGGGTCGCCCGGGAGACACGGGACCGGGATCTCGCCCTCATCGAGGCCGAGGACGACGCATCCACCGGTGCCGGCACCGTCTCGGAGGCGCGGACGGTCTGACCGGCGCGGCGCCCCGCGCTCGCCGGCCCGCCCCCGTACGGCACGTCCGTACGGGGGTCAGCGTCTGTCCGGGGCCGCCAACCTGTGCAGCCGCAGAGCCAGTTGGATCTCCAGCGCACGGGCCGGGGTCTGCCAGTCGTCGCCCAGCAGCCGGCCCACCCGCTCCAGCCGCTGGGCGACCGTGTTCACATGGACGTGGAGCGCGTCCTTGGTGCGGGCGGGGCTCATCCCGGACGCGAAGTACGCGTCCAGGGTGTGCAGCAGTTCCGTGCCCCGTCGCTCGTCGTAGGACACGACCTGGCCGATGGTGCGGTCCACGAAGCCGGCGATGTCCCGTTCGCCCGCGAGGAGCAGACCGAGGAAGCCGAAGTCCTCGGCCGCCGCTCCGTCCCCGGCACGGCCCAGCAGGTGCAGCGCGTCCAGGCAGCGGCGGCCCTCCGCGTAGGCCGCCGCGACGCTTTCGGGGTGGGTGGTGAGGTCGGTGACCGGGGCCGAGGCGCCGACCGTGACGGGTTGGTGGACGGCCGTACCCAGCTGGCGGGCGGTGCGGCGGGCCAGGTCCGTGGTGGTGTCGCCGGCGCCGAGCGGCAGCAGCAGGACGGTGCCGCCGTCGCGTGCCGCGGCCAGGCCGTGCCGGGTGGCGGCGAGGTGGGAGGCGGCCGACCACAGGCGACGGCGGGCCGCCGCCTCCTCGTCGGCGTCGGCCGTGGGGCCGTCGAGGCGTGCGGCGAGTACGACGTGGGTGGCGTCCAGGTCGGCGTGCAGTCGGGCGGCGCGGTCGCGCAGCAGGCGCGGATCCCGGTCGCGCACGTCCAGCAGATCGTCGAGCAGCTCGCCCCGCACGCGCTGTTCGGCCTCGGCCGCCGAGCGGCGGGCGAGCAGCAGCAGTGAGGTGACCATCGCCGCCCGCTCCAGAGTGCGCTGGTCGACGGGGTCGAGGCCGGGGTGCCCGCGTAGGACCAGCGCGCCGAGGAGTTCGCCGCCCGCGGCGACCGCCGCGATCCAGTCGCTGCCGTGCCGGACGGCGTGTCCCTCGGCGCGGGACGCCTCCAGCGCCGCGGCCGGTGCCGCCTCGGCCTCGGTGAACTCGACGGCTCCGGCGAGGACTTCGGAGACGGCGGCGGCCACGTCGTGCACGCCCCCGCCGCGCAGCACGAGTTCGGCGAGGCGGTCGTGGACGTCGGAGGCGCGCTCGATGACGGCGCTGCGGTCCCGGATGATCTCGTTGGCGCGCTCCAGGCCGCACAGGGCCGCGCGGGTCTCGGTGAGCAGATTGGCCGTGTCGATCGCGGCCGCGGCAAGCGCGGCGAAGGAGCCGACGAGGGCGATCTGCTCGCGCTCGAAGACGCGTGCCCTGCGGTCGGCGGCGAAGAGCACGCCGATGACGTTCGGTCCGAGCATGAGGGGGACGCCGAGGATCGCGACCAGGCCCTCGTCACGGACGCCCGCGTCGATGGTGCGGGTGTGCTGGAAGCGGGCGTCCTTGAAATAGTCGTCCGTGACGTACGGCCGTGTCGTCTGGGCGACCAGTCCGCCGAGGCCCTCGCCCATGCCGAGACGCAGTTGCTGGAAGCGGGCGGAGACGGAGCCCTCCGTGACCCGCATGTAGGTGTCGCCGCGCGCCGGGTCGTTCAGGGTGAGGTAGGCGACGTCCGTGCCGAGCAGGGAGCGGGCGCGCTGCACGATGGCCTGCAGGACGGCGTCCAGGTCACGCAGGCCCGCGAGGTCGTGGGCGGTCTCGAAGAGCGCGGACAGCTCCGCCTCGCGGCGCCGGCGCTTCTCCAGCTCCGCCCGGACCCGCAGGGCGAGCAGCTTGGCCCTTTCCAGCGCGGTGATCCGGCCGGCCGGTCCGCCCTCGGCGCGGGCGAGCAGCACGGGCTGTTCGTACGCCTCCGCGGAGGCGTCACGGGCCAGCAGGTCGAGGTACGGGGCCTCGGCGCTGAGGCTGGGTGCCGGCTGAACGTGATCGCGAGACATGGTCACAGGATTCCGTATCGGCCGCCCGGCCCGTCGAGCCTGTGGAAAACTCCCGGGCCGGACGCCACCGGGCGGTTCAGTGGGCCGTCCACCCGCCGTCGAGCACCAGTGAGGTGCCGGTGACGAAGGACGCCTGGGAACTGCACAGGTAGGCCACGGCTTCGGCGACCTCCTCCGGCTCTATGAGCCGCTGGACGGCGCTGTCCTTGAGCAGAACCTCGGACAGCACGCGTTCCTCGGGGATGCCGTGCGCCTGCGCCTGGTCGGCTATCTGCTTCTCGACCAGGGGTGTGCGCACATAGGCCGGGTTCACACAGTTCGAGGTCACCCCATGGGCCGCGCCCTCGAGAGCGGCCGTCTTGGACAGGCCCTCGAGACCGTGTTTGGCGGCCACATACGCGGACTTGAAGGCCGAGGCGCGCAGACCATGGACAGAGGACACGTTGACGATCCGGCCCCATCCCTGCGCGTACATGTGCGGCAGGGCACCACGGATGAGCCGGAACGGCGCCTCCAGCATCACGGTCAGTACGGTGTGGAAGACCTCGGGCGGGAACTCCTCGAGGCGGCACACCAGTTGCAGACCGGCATTGTTGACCAGGACATCGATGCCCTCGGCGGCCTGTTCGGCGGCGTCGAGATCGGTGAGGTCCACGAGGTGCGGTACGACGGTTCCGGGCAGGTCACCGACCCGTTGCGCCTGCTGGGCCAGCTCTGCCAGGCCGGCCGCGTCCCGGTCGACGGCCCGCACCCGTGCACCGGCGGCCGCCAGCCGCAGCGCGCAGGCGCGGCCGATGCCGCTGGCGGCGCCGGTGACGAGCGCGGTACGGCCGCCGAGGTCGAGGGCGAGGGGCTGGGAGCGGAGGCCGGGCGGAAGGCTGGACGAGGTCATGTGGCGACCCTAAGGGGGAACTTACTGGTCACCACATGTGGTGGCCACCCACACTTCAGCCGACTCCAGTAGGGTCGAACCATGTGGGTTCCTCGCACATGGCTTGCTTGATCCGGAAGCGGCCGAACTCGTTGAGCTCGGGCAGCGCGTCCACCGCGAACCAGCCCACGTCCAGGGACTCGTCGTCGTTCACCCGGGCCTCGCCGCCCACGGCCCGGCAGCGGATGGTGATGTCCATGTACTGGCACCGGTCGCCATTGGGATAGGTGACCGGGTCCACGGCCTGCACGAGGACGACCCGCTCGGCCACGCAGTGCACCGCCGTCTCCTCGAAGACCTCCCGCACGGCACAGGCCGCGGGCTGCTCGCCGGGCTCCGGGATGCCCCCGATCACGGACCACCTGCGGGTGTCGGCCCGCCGCCCCAGCAGCACTCTGCCCTCGTCGTCGAAGACGATCGCGGTGATCCCGGGGAGCCACAGCAGCTGCTGACCGGCGGAGGCGCGGAGCGTGCGGATGAAGTCAGGAGTGGTCATGGGCCCGACCCTAACCGCCCGGGCCCGCGCTCTCCTGGCGGTTCAGACGGCGTACGCACCATTTCAGGGGGAGTACGCCGGTCGTACGGCTAGGCGCCACCGGTGCGCCGAGCGCGCAGTCCGGACCCGATCGCCCAGCCGACGCCACCCGCGGCGACCAGCACCAGCGCCATCTCCGGGAGGATGCCCAGGTCCGTCGCCGGGGTCCTGCTCGAGCGCAGCGGCACCTTCTGCACCAGGTAGCCCGGCACGAACATGCCGGTCTTCTGGGTGACCCTGCCGTCCGGCATGATGATCGCGCTGACGCCGCTGGTCACGGGCACGGTGACGGTGCGGCTGTGCTCGACGGCACGGATCCGGGACATCGCGAGCTGCTGGTAGGTCATCTCGCTGCGGTCGAACGTCGCGTTGTTGCTCGGCACGGAGATCATCTGCGCGCCATGGGTGACCGTGTCGCGTACGGCCCAGTCGAAGGCGGCCTCGTAACAGGTGGCGAGACCCACCTTGGCGCCGTCGATGTCGAACACACCCGGCGCGCTGCCGCGGCTGAAGTCCTGGCGGACCATGCTGGTCCAGTTCTTGTTGACGGCCCCGACGAGCCCGCGCAGCGGGAGGTACTCGCCGAACGGCTGGATCTGCCGCTTGTCGTAGGTCTGTGTCGGCCCCTTGGCGGGGTCCCACAGAATCTGCTCGTTGAGCAGCTTGCCGTCCTTCTCGACCACCGCGCCGACCGAGATCGGCACGCCGACCGCCTCGGCGGCGCCCTGGATGACGGCCGCCGCGTCCGGGTTGGTGAAGGGGTCGATGTCGGAGGAGTTCTCCGGCCACAGCACGTAGTCGGGTTTCGGGGCCTTTCCCGCCTTGATGGCGGCGGCGAGCTTGAGCGTCTCGCGCACGTGGTAGTCGAGCACGGCGCGCCGCTGGGCGCTGAACTCCAGCCCGGAGCGCGGCACGTTGCCCTGGATCAGGGCGACGGTTCTGGTGCCGTCCTCGGCCGTGTCGCTCACGAGCGGCCGGGCGGCGACCGCACCGGCCACGGGGACGGCGACGCTCAGCAGTGCGGCGGCCGCCGCCCCGCGCCGCACGGCGCGCGTGTGACGCCGTTCGGCGATCAGCCGGCCGGCCTCGTACAGACCGAAACCGCACAGCACCACCGCGAAGCCGAGCACGGGTGTGCCGCCCACCGCGGCGAGCGGCAGGAAGACGCCGTCCGCCTGCCCGAAGGCGACCTTGCCCCAGGGGAAGCCCCCGAAGGGCAGGCGCGCGCGTACCGCCTCGCCGGCGATCCAGACGGCGGCCGCCCACACCGGCCACGCCGGCAGCTTGGAGACGGCTGCGACGCCCACGCCGACCAGGGCGATGAAGATCGCCTCGATGGCGACGAGGGCCAGCCACGGACCCGGCCCGACCTCGACGCCGGTCCACACCAGCAGCGGCAGCAGGAAGCCGAGGCCGAAGAGATAGCCCAGGCCGAGCGCCGCCTTCCAGCCGCGGCCGCGCAGCAGCCAGCCGAAACCGGCGAAGGCGGGCAGCGCGAGCCACCACAGGGGGCGTGGCGGGAAGCTGACGTAGAGCAGCACTCCGCAGAGCGCGGAGGCGACGGCCGGGACCAGGCCCAGCAGCCGGCCGCCGCGCCCGCCGGAGGCGGGGGTCGGCCGGAGCTGGTCCGACTGGTCCACGGAAGTTGCGGTGACGGTCACCCGGGTGAGTGTACGGCCGCCGACCTGGCGGCCGACAGCGCGGTTCGAGGGCCGGCACCGGCTCCCGACGGCGCGGTTCACCGACCGGCACCGGCTCCCGGCAGCCGAGCGGAGGGCTCCGTTCCGCACCGCCCTCCCTGGCGCACGCGCCGCCGCACCCGCCCCGCCACCCGCCCTCGTCGCGGCGTTCCGCCGGCCACCACCGCCACTTTCATCGCATCTCGTGTCCAAACCGGTCATCAGCGGCTACGGTGTGCCCAGCCTCGGCAGTGCGGCCGAATCCGGTGTCGTGCCCGGCCGTGGCCTGGGGCAGGGGTCGGGGACGGGGACGAGGGGCAGCAGTGGGGTCGACGGGAACGAGGTCCGCGGCCGGGGTGGAGGCGGGCGCGGCCGACGTCAGGCGAAACGTTTCGGACGGGGCGGGCCTGATCCTTCTGGGCGCCTGTGCCGGCTGGTCGCTGATCACCGCGGCGGCGCACGACGGACGGCCCGAGGGCGTGCTGCTCGCGGTGCTCGCGGTGGCCGCCGGTCATGCCGTCGGCCGGGTCTCCGGCGCCCTGCTGCCGGTGGCCGCGCCGTGCGTCGGCGCGGCGGCCGGAGTCACGCTGGCCGTGGCCCTGCCCGCCCTCTCCGCCGGTCCCCGGTACGCCGCGCCGCTCGGCCATGCCGGTGGCACGGCCGCGGTGCTGACGCTCGCCACGGGAGCGGCGTGCTGTGCCGCCTGGGCGACGTCCGTGCCCGAGCTGCGCCTGGTGCTGCGGGCGCTGGCCGCCGGGATCGTGCTGACCGGGGCCGCGCTGGGGTCGTCGGCCGGTTGCGTGGCGAGTGCCGCCGTACTGCTGTGTTCGCTCGCCGCGGGCTCCGCCTCCCGCCGGGGGCCGTACCTGCTGGGCCTGCTCCTCCCCGCCGCCTTGGCGGCCGGAACGGCCTGGGCTCTCGCCGCGCGAGTGCTGCCGGGCGGCCTCGCCGGGGTGCTCGAAGGCCGGCTCACGGCGCACCGGGTCACGTTGTGGCAGGACGCCCTTCGCCTGGCGCGCCGCAACCGGGGGCTCGGGGTCGGTCCAGGACGGTTCGGCGAACTGGCTGGCTCGCAGCAGACGCTGTCCGCCGACGCCAGGCCGCACTCTGCCCTGCTCCAGGTCGGGGCGGAGCAGGGGCTCGTCGGGGTGTTCCTGTGTGCCGCCGCGTTCTGCTGGGTACTGCACGCGCTCTGGCGCTCTCCCCGTTCCACCCCGGTCGCCCTGACCGCCGGCGCCGCCCTGACGGCGCTGGCCGTGTTCGCCACGGTGAGCGACGCGCTCAGCTTCACCACGGTGACGGTGGGGGCGGCGCTGCTGGCCGGTTGGGCGACGGCGCGGCCGTGGGCGCGCGACGGCGCGGAGCCCCGGCTCTGAGCGGTGGTAGCGGCGTGCGCCGGGGCGCAGCGCCGACGGCGTGGCGTGCGCCGGCGCGCGGCGCGGGATTTCAGCGGGCCGGACCCGGCTTGATAGTCCGCAGGCGGGCCCGGATGACCCGTACCGCGGACTCCGCGTTGTCCACCGTGATCGTGAAGGTGTGTCCGTCCCACAGGCGCAGCACGATGCCCTCGCCCCGGCGTACGACGACGGCCGTGCCCTTCTCGGGACGCCAGCGGTAGCCCCAGCCGCCCCACTGCCGGGGCGTGACGAGGGCGGCGAACTCGGCGCCCGCCACGTGGGACAGCGGGATACGACGGCGTGGCAGCCCGATGTGGCCGCAGCGCACCTCGAGGCACTCCTCGTCGAGTTTGAGGTCGACGTGCACGAACGCGAGCGTGCCGAACAGGACCAGCAGACCGGCGGCGATGCAGCCCACGACGGACATCGCCAGCGGGGCGATGCCGGAGGTCCACGCCGAGTCCACGGCCAGCTCGATGCCGAGGGCCATGCAGGCGGCGCCGACCAGTGCAAGCAGCCACTGCATCCGGTTCCTCGCCCGCCCGGTCCAGACGTCGGGGTGCGCGCTGTCGTCGGCGTGGGGCTGGTCCCTCATATTTATGAGGTTACTCAGGTTTCGCTGCGCGGGCAGGGCGTCGCCCAGGGTGACTGCCCCGGGTGGGTCAGGCGGTCCGGTGTGCGGTCCGCGGTCGCCGAGCGGTCAGCGGACGGTGCTGACCGCCTGCAGGAAGCGGCCTTCCTGGTAGGACAGCGCCGTGTCCGGGAGGGTGGCCTCGCGACCGCTGAGCAACACCCTGAGCGTCGTGTCGGCGACGGCTGCCGGATCCGGCTCCGCGCCGATCCTGCGCAGGGCCTGGGCGGCCACCGCACCCGCGGAGCCGTGCAGGGCGAGCGGCGGACGGCCCGGCCGCTGGACGGCTGCCCGGATGGACTCGGCGACCAGCTCGTAGTTGGTGCAGCCCAGGACGACCGTGGTCACGTCCTCGGGGGTGCGCGCCGCGGCCGAGGCGATCGCGGCGTCGATCGCGCTCCGGTCGGCATGGTGCACCGCGTCCGCGAGGCCCGGGCAGGGCACCTCGGTGACGGCCACACCGGCGGCGAACTGCTCGATCAGGTTGCGCTGATAGGCGCTTCCGGTGGTGGCGGGGGTCGCCCAGATCGCGACGTGCCCGCCGCCCGCCGCGGCCGGCTTGATCGCCGGGACGGTACCGATGATCGGCAGATCGGGCTCGAAACGGGCCCGCATCACCGGCAGGGAGTGCACCGAGGCGGTGTTGCAGGCGACGATCAGGACGTCGGGCTCATGGGCGGCGGCCGCCTCGGCCACGGCGAGGGCCCGCTGGGTGATGTCCTCGGGCGTGCGCGGCCCCCAGGGCATCCCGTCGGGGTCCCAGGAGAGCACGAGATCCGCGTCGGGCCGCAGCCGCCGTACCGCGGCGGCGGCGGGGAGCAGGCCGATTCCGGAGTCCATGAGCGCGATCTTCACCCGGCCACGATAGACGATGGGGCCTTGGCGCCCGGCCGGGTGGGGCAGACTGCGGGCGTGGACGCCCTGATGTGGATCACCGTCGTATCGCTGGCCGCCTGGTGCTGGCTGCTGCTGTGCCAGGGCTTCTTCTGGCGCACGGACGTCCGGCTGCCGCCGAGCCGGGAACCGGACCCATGGCCGTCCGTCTGTGTGGTCGTACCGGCCCGCGACGAGGCCGCGGTGCTGCCCGCGAGTCTGCCGTCGCTGCTGGCCCAGGACTATCCGGGGCGGGCCGAGGTCTTCCTGGTGGACGACGGAAGCACCGACGGCACCGGCGAACTGGCCCGCGAGCTGTCCCGGCGGCACGGCGGGCTGCCGCTGACCGTGGCCTCACCGGGTGAGCCTGCCGCGGGCTGGACGGGCAAGCTGTGGGCGGTGCGGCACGGCATCGGCCTGGCACGCGCGCGTGCGCCCGAGTTCCTGCTGCTGACGGACGCGGACATCGCGCACGCACCGGACAGCCTGCGCACGCTGGTGGCGGCGGCCGGGGCCGGGGGCTTCGACGTCGTGTCGCAGATGGCGCGGCTGCGGGTCGAGAGCGTGTGGGAGCGCCTGGTGGTCCCGGCGTTCGTGTACTTCTTCGCTCAGTTGTATCCCTTCCGGTGGATCGGCCGCAGGGGTTCACGCACGGCCGCGGCGGCGGGCGGCTGCGTCCTGCTGCGCGCGGCGACGGCGGACACGGCGCGGATCCCGGACTGCATCCGCCACGCCGTCATCGACGACGTGGCGCTCGCGCGCGCGGTGAAGGGCTCCGGCGGACACGTCTGGCTGGGGCTGGCCGACCGGGTGGACAGCGTGCGGCCGTATCCGCGGCTGCACGACCTGTGGCGGATGGTCTCGCGCAGCGCCTATGCCCAGTTGCGGCACAACCCGCTGCTGCTCCTCGGTACCGTCGCGGGACTGGCGCTCGTGTACCTGGTGCCGCCCGCCGCGGTGGTCGCGGGAGCGGCGGGCGGTGGTACGGCGACGGCGACTGTCGGCGCGCTGGCGTGGGCGGTGATGGCGGGGACGTACGTGCCGATGCTGCGCTACTACCGGCAGCCGCTGTGGCTCGCTCCGCTGCTGCCGTTCACCGCGTCGCTGTACCTGCTGATGACGGTCGACTCGGCCGTGCAGCACTACCGGGGTCGCGGGGCGGCCTGGAAGGGCCGCACGTACGCGCGTCCCGGAGCCGTGACCGACGAGGGCTGAGCGCGGTCACTTGCGGCCAGGCGTCCAGTTCATCCCCCATCCGTAGGCGCGGTCTACGGTCCGCTGCGGACTGACTCCGCGCTCCGGCACCAGATACCGTGCCTCGCGCTGCACGACGAGGTCGCCGCCCGTGTTGGTGATCAGGGCCAGCGCGCACACCGTGGACGGCACGGTGCACTCGTCGAGCGAGAAGTCGACCGGGGCGCCGTGCTCCGGCTGGAGGGTGACGGTGGCGTGCAGGTCGGCGAAGGAGCTCGCGCCTTCGTAGATGGTGACGAAGACGAGGATGCGCCGGAAGTCCAGCCTGTGGTCGAGGTTGATGGTGAGGTTCTCACCGCTCGCCGTGGCACCGGTGCGGTCGTCGCCGTCGAGGTGGATGTACGGCGGCCGGTGCAGCGATCCGAAGGCGTTGCCGAGGGCCTGGACGACCCCTTTGCGGCCGTCGGCCAGTTCGTACAGGGCGCACAGGTCGAGGTCGAGCTCTCCCCGTCCGCCGCCCCATCGGCCGCCCCAGCCGGAAAGGTGTTTCATCGTCTGCCAGTTGAGGTTGACCCGCATGGCCCCGGAGGTGCCGCCCTGCTTGGCGAGCGAGACGGAGGGCGCCGCCTTCGTGAGGGTGACCTTGGACAGGCGCACCGGCTGGGGTGCCGGGGCGGGAGGGGCCGCGGCAGTGGACCCGGGCGCGGGCGGCATGGCCGGGGGCGGTGGTGCGGGTGCGGCCGCGGGCACGGACGGCACGGCCCGGGACGGTGGAGCGGGAGGGGGCGCGGGCACGGACGGCACGGCCCGGGACGGTGGAGCGGGAGGCGCCGCGGGAGGCGTCGGCGGTGTCAGCCGGGCCTGCGCGGCGGGCGGTGCGGAGTGCTGGGGTTCGTCGACGGTGATGCCGAAGTCCGTTGCCAGGCCCTCCAGTCCGCTGCTGTAGCCCTGGCCGACGGCACGGAACTTCCAGCCGCCCTGGCGGCGGTAGAACTCGCCGAGCACGAAGGCCGTCTCCACGGTGGCGCCGGTGCTGTCGAACCGGGCGACCACCTGGCCGCTCACGGCGTCGGTCACCTCGACGTACAGGCCGGGTACCTGTCCGAAGGCCCCGCCGTCGGCGGAGGCGGCGAGGACGATCCGCTCGATCGCGCCCTCCACGCGCGCGAGGTCGACGGCGAGGGTGTCGGTGATCTCAGCGCCGGTCGCCCGCTTGCCCTCGTGGCGCACCGCGCCGGAGGGATGGGCGGGCTGGTTGTAGAAGACGAAGTCGTCGTCGGAGCGGATCTTGCCCTCGGCGAGCAGGAGCGCCGAGGCGTCCGCGTCGGGGACGCCGGGTCCGCGGCGCCAGCCCAGTTCGACCCGCAGGGCCGTGGCCGGCACCGGTGTGTTCGACCCCTTCGGCATTGACATGTCCGCCCCCATCCGTGTCGGTTTCCGGGCACCCCCGGTCGTCCAGATCATCCCTGCCCGCACTCCGTGTTCGCGGGCACGGCGGACCCCTTTGCGTGGCGCCGGAAGATCGCCGGTCAACCGCCGGTAACCCCGCAGGAACTCGCCCTTTACACGATTAAAACGCGGACCGGCGTCCTTTTTTGCCATGTTCGCTCGGATTGGGGATCCAGGGTCACCGCCGACACAGAAAACAACCCTCTTATCGGTCTCCCCAACGAGCACATCGTGGGCTTAACTTATGTGCCATGACCTCCCCCCGCTCCACTTATGGTGGCGGCTACTACTCCGCCTCCTTCCCGGACACCCCGATCTACGACTCGCTCGTCGCCGAGCGGGGCACCCCGCAGATCGCCCCGATCCGGGTCCCCGCCGCCTACGACATGGGCAGCAGCCTTCCCGCCCTGCCGTCGGCACTGCCCGCCCTCCCGGCGGCCCCCGCCCCGCAGGCCCCCGCCTACGGCTACCCGCAGATGCAGCAGCCCGCGCCGCTGCAACAGGCGCCCGCGGCGTACATCCCGCAGCAGGCGACCGCCCCGCGGGGGTACCCCGGCCCGCAGGCACCGCAGCAGCAGCGCCCGATGGGCACGGGTTACGAGGCCATGCGCCCCGCCGCACCACGGCCCGCGCCGGCTCCGTACCAGGACCCGTACAACAACCAGCAGTACCGGGGCTACTGACCGGCGTCCCCTTGCTGTCACTGCCTGCTGGCACGATGACGGCATGGGAATCGCCGAGGTGGAGTCGATCCACGTTCATCCGGTCAAGGCGTTCCGGGGCCATGCGCCCCGGGAGGCCGAGGTGGAGCCCTGGGGCCTGGCCGGAGACCGCCGCTGGGCGCTGATCGACACCGGGGGAAAGGTCGTCACACAGCGCGAACAGCCGCGCCTCGCGCTGGCCGCCGCCGAGCCCTTGGCCGGCGGCGGCCTTCGTCTGTCCGCGCCCGGCCAGGGGCCGCTGGCGGTGTCCGTGCCCGAGCCGGCCGCGACCGTGCCGGTGAACATCTTCGGCACGAAGGTCGAGGCGGTCCCGGCAGCCCCGGCCGCGCACGCCTGGTGCAGCGCCTATCTGCGGGCGGACGTCCGCCTGGTCCACATGGACGATCCGGCCACCCGCCGCCCGGTCGATCCCGCCTACGCCCTGCCCGGCGAGACGGTGAGCTTCGCCGACGGCTATCCGCTGCTCGTCACCACGGCGGCCTCCCTCGACGCCCTGAACTCCCTGATCGCCGAGGGCACTCACGCCGACGAGGGCCCGCTGCCCATGAACCGCTTCCGGCCCAACGTGGTCGTCGCCGGCACCGAGGCCTGGGCGGAGGACCACTGGTCGCGGATCTCCATGGGAGAAGTGGTCTTCCGCGTGGCGAAGGCCAGCGGACGCTGCGTCGTCACCACCGTCGACCAGCACACCGCCCTGCCCGGCCGCGAGCCCCTGCTCACCCTGGCGCGCCACCGCAAGGCCGGCTCGAAGCTGCTCTTCGGCCAGAACCTCGTTCCCCTCTCCACCGGCACGATCAGAGTCGGGGACCCGGTCCGTGTAATGGAGTGACGCGCGCCGGCGGCTCGGCAGTCGGGGGGAACCGGTGGGGGGTCCCGGTCGTTGGGAGGACATGAGGGATCCGTGAGACGCCTCGCTCGTGGCCGACCGCGGTGGAAGTGATGTCGCTCTCTCTTGCGCGGGGTCGCGGATGTGCGCCCGCGCAGGTGGCTATGACGGAGCCGAAGGGGGGTGAGGGCATGCAGGCAGTCAGTGGCCTGTGGCGCTGGCGGCACAATCCGCTGCGCCGCGCGACCGATCTGGCCGAGGCTTGGGTGGCCCTCGTGGCGCTGGCGCTGATCGCCCTGGCCGCGCCCGTGGCCGGCTGCCTGGTCGGCGCCGCCGCCCAGGACTCACTGCAGCGGTCCGTGCGTGCACAGCACCACACGCGCCACCTCGTGACCGCGACGGTGGTGCGTGGCCTCGGCGAGGCCCCGCTGGAGACCGACCCCGACACCACGACGACGCGCGAGACCCGCAGCCGCGTCCTCGCGAACTGGGCGGCGCCGGACGGCACCCAGGAGCACGGCCCCGCCCTGACCGCCCTCAAGTCCCCGCACGCGGGCGACCACTTCAGGCTCTGGACGGACCCGCGCGGCCGAATAACGACCCGCCCGCTGGACTCCCCCACCGCCACGACACACGCGGTGCTCGCCGGGATCGGCGCCGCGCTGCTGGTGGCGGGCCTGGTCGAAGGCGGCAGACGGCTGACCGTGTGGCGCATGATCCGCAGACGGTACGCATGCTGGGACCGGGCCTGGGACCGTGCGGGCCCGGACTGGGGCAAGGCGGGCACCGGCAGCTGACGGCCTTCCGGCTCTGGTCAACCCACCGTGCACGCACACGCTACGGTGGACCGGCCGAAGCGATTTCGGCGACAACCCGCGGGTGATCGAACCGCAGGGGCGCGCGCAGGTTTCCGGAAGCGCGAACGCGCACCAGCCCCAGGGCTGAGCACGGTCGCGGTCGTGGCACCGGCGTGAAGTCCCCTGCGGGAGCGAACCATCAGTACGACGAGGTGGGGGCACGGCAACGCCATGGCACAGGGCACGGTCCAGGTGACGCACACCGGTACGTCGCGGTGGCGGCGCCGCACGGGCGAGTACGCATCGCTCGCCGCCGCCCTGGAGGCCGCCACCGACGGTGACGTCCTCACCATCGCCCCGGGCACCTACCGGGAAAACCTCGTGGTCCAGCGGGCGGTGACGCTCCGTGGCCCCGACGGGTCCCCCGGCTCCGTGCGGATCGCGCCCGTCGACGGTGTGCCCCTCACCGTGCGCGCCTCGGCCGTGGTGCAGGACCTGCATGTGGAGGGCCAGGACGTGGCGGCGCCCGCGCTGCTGATCGAGGAGGGCACTCCGGAGCTGATGGACGTGCGGATCGTGACCCGGTCCGCCGCGGGGATCGAGGTGCGCGGCGGTGCCCGGCCGACCGTGCGCCGCTGCACCGTCGACAACCCGGCCGGCATCGGCATCGCCGTACTCGACGGCGGGAGCGGCGTGTTCGAGGAGTGCGAGGTCGTCGCGGCCGGTCAGGCGGGTGTGGCCGTCCGCGGCGGTGCGCATCCGCGTCTGGAGCGCTGCCGGGTGCACCATGCCTCGGGCACCGGGATGACCGCGACCGGCGAGAACTCCGCGCTGGAGGCGGTGGGTTGCGAGATCTACGAGGTCCGCGGCTCCGGGGTGCAGGTCACCCAGCGGGCGACGGCACACCTGACCGACTGCGACGTGCACCGCACCACCGCCGACGGGGTCACCCTGGACACGGACGCCGTGCTCACGCTCGCCGACTGCCGCATCCACGACATCCCGGAGAACGCCGTCGACCTGCGCTCCCGTTCGGTACTGACGCTCACCCGGACGACGGTCCGTCAGTTCGGGCGCAACGGCCTGTCGGTGTGGGACCCGGGGACCCGGGTGGACGCCAACCAGTGCGAGATCTTCGACAGCACCGGTGACTATCCGGCGGTGTGGGTCAGCGACGGCGCCACCGCCGTCCTCGACTCCTGCCGGGTGCACGACGTGCCGGACGCCCTGTTCGTGCTGGACCGCGGTTCGCGCGCGGACGTCGTGGACAGCGATCTGTCCCAGGTGCGCAACACGGCGGTGTCGGTGAGCGACGGGGCGACCGCGCAGCTCGACGACTGCCGCATCCGGGAGGCGGCGACCGGCGCGTGGTTCCGCGACCACGGCAGCGGCGGCACATTGAACAACTGCACCCTGGACGGCACGCAGACCGGCGTCATCGTCACCAAAGGCGCCGATCCGACCATCGAACGCTGCACGGTCGACTCCCCCGCAGAGGCCGGTTTCTACGTCTCGGCCGGCGGCCGCGGCAGCTTTCTGGACTGCCGGGTCACCGGCAGCGGCGGCTACGGCTTCCATGTGATAGACGGCTGTCGTGCGACGCTGCGCAGGTGCCGTACGGAGCGCTGCGCGCGAGGCGGTTACGAGTTCGCCGACGCGGGCCCGGACGCCGCGTCCGGGACGGGTCCGGTCGTCGAGAACTGCACCAGCGACGAGAGCGGGGGCATGCGGCCGCCCGCGCTCCGCGAGACCGCCGTACAGACGACGACGCACTCCCCCGGCCTGCTCGGCTCGATCCCCGGGCAGCGCAGCACCGAGCAGGAGCCGCTGATCGCCGCCGCCGAGCCGGAGAAGCCGGTGCGGACGTCGAAGGACGTGCTCGGGGAACTCGACGCGCTGGTGGGCCTGGAGAGCGTCAAGCGGGAGGTGCGGGCGCTGACCGACATGATCGAGGTCGGGCGGCGCCGGCAGCGGGCCGGTCTGAAGGCGGCCTCGGTCAAGCGGCATCTGGTCTTCACCGGCTCCCCCGGCACCGGCAAGACGACGGTCGCCCGGCTCTACGGCGAGATCCTCGCCTCGCTCGGTGTGCTGGAGAAGGGACACCTGGTGGAGGTGTCCCGGGTCGACCTGGTGGGCGAACACATCGGTTCCACCGCGATCCGCACCCAGGAGGCCTTCGAGAAGGCGCGCGGCGGTGTGCTGTTCATCGACGAGGCCTACGCGCTGTCGCCGGAGGACGCCGGGCGTGACTTCGGCAAGGAGGCCATCGACACGCTGGTGAAGCTGATGGAGGACCACCGGGACGCGGTGGTGGTGATCGTCGCCGGTTACACGGCGGAGATGGAGCGCTTCCTCTCGGTCAACCCCGGAGTCGCCTCCCGTTTCTCCCGCACCATCACCTTCGGCGACTACGGCCCCGAGGAGCTGCTGAGGATCGTGGAGCAGCAGGCCGACGAGCACGAGTACCGGCTGGCGCCGGGCGCGTCCGAGGCGCTGCTGAAGTACTTCACGGCCATCCCGAAGGGCCCGGCGTTCGGCAACGGCCGCACCGCCCGGCAGACGTTCGAGGCGATGGTGGAACGGCACGCGAGCCGTGTCGCGCACCTGGCGGACCCCAGCACCGACGATCTGACCCTGCTGTTCGCTCAGGACCTGCCCGAGATGCCCTGAGCACCGGGCCGGACACGGGCCCGGCCCGCACTCGTCTCCGGCATACGACCTGGACGCGGCGCTGGCCTGGTGCTGCGCCGCCCCCCGCCCGGACGGTCGGGCTCCCGGTCGGGGTCCGGGCAGGGCCGGGCGCAGACGGCTGAGCAAGGCGGGCCCGTGCACGGGCGAAGGCTGGCTCCGCCTGGTAGTCGGAGTGGCCGAGGAGGGGCGCCCGAAGGGGATGCCCGGGCGTGCGGCCGTAAGCCGACGGGTCCGGCAAGGGCGTGGTCGACTTCCGGCGTGCCGTCGTCGGGGACGCGGACGGGGCCGCCGATGGGGTCCGTGCGGCGGTAGAGGTTGCTCCAGCAGACGACCTCGCGGTGCAGGTGCGGCGAGGGCGGGCGGTCCGAAGTGGGCCGGGAACCAGCGGCCGTACAGGCGTTCCAGCGGGGAGCCGTAGGTCAGCAGCGCGATCCTGCCCCGGACGGACGGGGGGAGCTGCCAGGCGACCGCCGCGGCCAGGACACTGCCCTGGGAATGGCCGGAGAGGACCAGCCGGCCTCCGGTGCGATGGGTCCAGGTGGCCATGCGCCAGGTCAGATCGGACACCGCGCGCTCGGCGTAGCACGGCGGTGCGAAGGGGTGGGCGGCGCGCGGCCACAAGGTGCCGACGTCCCCAGAGGATGCCGATCGTGCGCCGTGCCGAGGCGTCCTTGCAGGCGCGTCTGCCCCAGGTGACGAAGAGCACCGAGCCGAGGTCCACCAGCCAGGAGACCAGCGCCTGCGAGGTCGCGGCGACGGCCTGTACGGCGTCGTGGGTCCGGTGGGCGGCTCCGTCGGGCCTCCTGCCGGTGGCCAGCGCGCCGGCCGGCGCCACGGCACCGAGCACCAGGGTGGTGACAGTGAGGACGGCGACGACGAGGGGTGCCCGGTCGGTGAGGGTGGCCATCGCGCGGGCGTGGGCGATGGCGCTGGTACGGCCGGGGTGCTCGGGTTCGCCGGGATGCTCGTGGCGGATCCGGTCGCGTTCCGCGCGGGCCAGCTGGGCGGTGCCGGCTCCGAGCCGGGCGCCGAGGAGCAGCAGGACCGCGAGGACCGCCGGGATCGTGGACGCCTGCCAGGTCAGCAGGACCGGCGGCCCGGGCAGCATGGCCCGGGTGCCGTCCAGCCAGTCGGCGACGCGCTGCGCGACTCCGCCGCACATCAGCCCACTGCCGCCGTCCGACGGCCCGACAACCCCACCCCTCCCACCGCCCGACGGTTCGGTATCCCCGCCCCTGCGGCCCTCCGGTCGTCCGGCGGTCCCGGCCCTCTGAGCGTTCCGTGGTCCGGTGTGCCCGACCCCCGTAGGACTGGTCCGAGGTCCGGCGCCCCCGCTCTCGCGCCCGGTCTCCGGCCGAGCCGGTGGTCCCGGCGGCGGGAGGTCGGGGCCAGGGGCTGCGTCCGCCTGACCGGGCACCGGTGCGAGGTCGGCCGTCCGATCGCTCTCGGACCGGGTCGCCTCGCCCGCCGTGGCCTTCTCTGGGTCGGCCGGCCCCTTCGGCCCACCGGTCCGCGGTCCCACCACGACGTCTCGCTGTCGCCCGTCAGGGCGTTCCTGCGCGCGGTCCACTGTTCTCGCACCCCCGTGACGCGCCCGAGGACTGTGCCGATGCGGGCTTCAGGATCTCCGCTCGCGCAGGCGGCGCACACCTCCCGGTACGGAATCTCCCCGATCCGTGTGCCGGCGGCGGGCAGGACCGGGCCGGTGTGGCATGAGCGCGTCGTGACAGGTGGTGGCGCAACCGACGCCCACCCGTGAAAAGATGGGACGCCCGCGCATCTCCGGCCGGACGGAACCTCCTGGTCGGAGGCGCTGCGCCGGGCGTGTCGGACGGATGGCGGCGAAAGGACCGGAGCGTACGTGAGCGAGAATCAGAACCTCCTCGCGGAGCAGCGCCGCGCCCTGATCGTGGACGAGGTCCGGCGCCGGGGCGGTGTGCGGGTCAACGAACTGACCCGCAAGCTCGGCGTGTCGGACATGACCGTACGCCGCGACCTGGACGCCCTCGCCCGCCAGGGCGTGCTGGAGAAGGTGCACGGCGGTGCGGTGCCCGTGGTGGAGGCCAGCACCCACGAACCCGGTTTCGAGGCCAAGTCGGGGCTGGAGCTGACCGCCAAGGAGGACATCGCGCGTGCCGCCGCCAAGCTGGTGACCCCGGGCACGGCGATCGCGCTGTCCGGCGGTACGACGACCTACGCGCTCGCGCAACAGCTCCTGGAAGTGCCGGACCTGACCGTCGTGACGAACTCGGTGCGGGTGGCCGACGTCTTCCACGCGGCGCAGCGCACCTCGGGCCAGCGGCAGGGCGCGGCCACCGTGGTGCTGACCGGTGGTGTGCGCACCCCGTCGGACTCGCTGGTGGGACCGGTGGCCGACCAGGCGATCGCGGCCCTCCACTTCGACCTGCTCTTCCTCGGTGTGCACGGCATATCGGCGGAGGCCGGTCTGTCCACGCCGAACCTGGCGGAGGCGGAGACGAACCGGCGGCTGGTGCACTCCGCGCGCCGGGTCGTGGTGGTCGCCGACCACACCAAGTGGGGCACGGTGGGCCTGAGTTCCTTCGCCGCGCTGGAGCAGGTGGACACGCTGGTGACCGATGCGGGCCTGCCCGCCGAGGCGCGTGCGGAGATCTCCGAGCACCTGCGGGTCGTGGTGGCGGGCGAGCCCGGCGACGAAGACGGCGCAGACATCTGACGGTCCGTCAGCTATGGTGACCCCGCCCGCTCGACCGCACCGCGGGAGTGCCACAAGGGGGTAGAGGTCCATGGCTCGTCGTCTGCGTCCGGTGGACATCGGCTTCGTCGCGACCGCGCCCGTGCGCCTGGTCTTCGCGCGGGAGGTCTCAGCCTCCCCCGATCTGGTCTTCGGGGCGCTCGCCGAGGACGTGCCCAGCTGGACCCAGTGGTTCTCCGCGGTGACGCTCGCCCGGGCCACCGACGGTGGCGCCGGGCGTGAGATCCGGCTCAGGGGCGGGACGCGGTTCGAGGAGACGGTGCTCGTGGCGAAGGAGCCGGAGGTGTACGCCTACCGCGTCGACACCACCAACGCACCGGGCGCCCGTGCCCTGGTCGAGGAGTGGCGTCTCGCTCCTCGTGGCACGGGCACGCAGGTGCAGTGGACCTTCGCCGCGGACGGGACGGCGGCGTTCCGGTTCGTTCTCGGGCTGGCCCGGGCGGGAGTGGGGCGGGCCTTCCGCGACGCGGTGACGTCCTTGGACCGGCACCTGGGCGACGAAGGAGGGAAGTGAGGGCTCCCGGCGGTGGCGACACCGCGTATGCCCTTTCCCCTCCCTCGTCACGAGCCCGGTGGCGCCGCTCCCGTCATCTGCAGCGCATCACATGCATCGCGGGCATCACATGCATCACACCCGGAACAGGTCGAGGAAGGTGCTCCAGAAGCCCTTCTTCCTGGCCGGTTCCTGGCGGGTGGCGGTCGGCGCCGTCGGAAGCGGATGCTCCGCCGCCGCGGGAACGGTGCGGCTGGGCAGCGCGGAGGCCATGCGGGTGGCCGGTGTCGGACTGAAGGCCACGGGCAGGGCCACCAGGGCCCGGTGGAACGGGCCCGGCCGCCACTGAAGGTCCTTCTCGGGGGCGGCCAGAGTCAGATCGGGCAAGGCGTTGAGGATCTTCTCGATGGCCGTGACGGCGATGACCTGCGCCGGGTCCTTGGCCGGACACGCGTGCGGGCCGGCTCCCCAGGCCAGGTGGGCGCCCTTGCCGTGGTTCCGGCCGGCCTCGGCCAGCGCGGGATCGCTGTTGGCCGCGGCGAAGCTGATGACGACCGGCGTGTTGGCCTCCGCCACGACTCCCCCGAGGTCCACGTCCTGGACCGGGTAGTGGGTGGCGTAGTTGGCGATCGGGGTCTGGTTCCACAGCACGTGATCGATCGCCTCCTCGATCAGCAGCCCGGAGTCGCGTCCGCTGGTGCCGGGCGACAGCAGCAGGAGCAGGGCGTTGCAGATGAGGTTGCGCTCGGGTTCCACGCCGGCGCCCATCAGAATGATCAGCTGGTCCCTGAGCTCCTCGTCGGTCAGTCCCGCCGGGTGCTGGATCAGCCAGGAGGTGACGTCGTCGTCGGGCCGGCGCCGCTTGAGGGCGACCAGTTCCATGAGACAGGAGTTGATGTCCTCGCTGGCGCGCTGGGCGTCGTTGCCGTCGAACATCGCCGACATGGCGCTGGTGAGGCTGTCCCCGATGTCCGCGGGGCAGCCGAAGAGCTTGTTGAACAGCAGCAGCGGGAGCAGCTTGGCGTAGTCGTTGAGGAGGTCGGCGCGGCCCCGCTCGCTGAACTGGTCGATGAGGTAGTCGGCGATGGGCTCGACGTCGCGGCGGACCCGGGTGATGTTGAGCCGGGCGAGGCTGTCCGTGACGGCCTTGCGCAGCCTCAGGTGCACGGCGCCGTCGGTGAACAGGCAGTTGGGCCGGTACGCCATCATCGGCAGCACCGGGTTGTCCAGCGCGATCCGCCCTTCGTTCAGCGCCTTCCAGCGGCGCGAGTCGCGGGCGAAGAGCGTGGTGTTCTGCAGGACGCGCAGCGCCATCTCGTGGCCGACGACCAGGGTGGCGTCGACGCCGGGGGCGAGTTCGACCGGTCCGGCCGGACCGTGGGCGCGCAGCCGGTCGTAGAGATGGTGGGGGTCCGCGGCGAACGCCGCGTCGTGCATGGGGCATCTGGCCCCGGCGGGGGCGGGGGCTGACTGACGGTCCATGGGGTTCCTTCTGCTGGCTCCGGGCCGGAGGTCCGGGGGAATGGGGGTGTCAGGCGGCTCGGGCGAGCAGGTGACGCACGAGCGCGATCAGCGCGTGGGCGGAGGACTGCCGGTCGCGGGCGTCGCAGTAGACGACGGGGGTGTCCGGGAGCAGGTCCAGCGCCTCGCGCACCTCCGCCTCCTCGTACGCCCGGCCCGCGTCGAAGCCGTTGACCGCGATGGCGTACTCGAGGCCGTACCCCTCGACGAGGTCGATGACGGGGAAGGTCTCCTCCAGCCGGGCGGGGTCGACCAGGAGGAGGGCCCCCAGCGCACCGCGGGCCATGTCCTCCCACAGCTGCATGAAGCGCTGCTGTCCGGGGGTGCCGAACAGGTACAGCACGAGCTCGTCGCTGAGGGTCAGCCGGCCGAAGTCCAGGGCCACGGTGGTGGTGCGCTTGTCCGCCACGCCCCTGAGGTCGTCCACGTGGAGCGACGCCTGCGTCATCTTCTCCTCGGTCCGCAGCGGGGTGATCTCGGACAGCGAGCCGATGAAGGTCGTCTTGCCCACCGCGAAGTGCCCGACGACGAGGATCTTGGCAGCGTTGGTCACCGCGCTGGAGACGTAGATGGATCCAGGGGCGGTCTCAGCCGATGAGGGATTGGAGTCCATGCAGAACCTTCTCGAGGGTCGCTCTGTCAACGTTCTGAGCCCGGGGCGGCTCTGCGCGGCGCAGCAGGTGGCCCTGCTCGAATAAATCGCTCAGCAGCAGCCGCGCCACCCCCACCGGCAGTCCCACGTGACCGGCCACTTCGGCGACCGACAGGTAGCCGCCCGCGCACAGCGTCCAGATCGCCATCACCTCGGGGCCGGCCCCCAGCGGAGGGGTCCGCTCGGGGGCCAGGGTGACCAGGGTGTGCAGCGCGAGGTCGCCCGAGGCGGGCAGGCTGCGGCCGCCGGTGATGACGTAGGAGCGGACGAAGTCGCTGGTGACGGACGCTTCCTCACCGGGCGTCGTCATACGCCGGCACCGTTGTCCGACCGGGGCGCCACGCTCATCGCCTTGCTCAGGCCCGCCACCGTCTTCTGCATGCGGAACGACATGGCCTCCATGTCGACGTCCAGCGCGGCCGAGACGGCGAGATACGAACCCTGGCCGGCGGCGATCAGGAAGATCCAGCCGTCGTCGTACTCGAGCAGCGTCTGCTTCCAGATTCCGTGTCCCGCTCCCACGAACCCTGCGACGGCGCGGCTCAGCGACTGCATCGAGCTCATCGCGGCGGCGTTCGTCTCGGCATCGTCGCGTCCGATGTCGTCCGAGCGCTGCAGCAGCAGGCCGTCTCCCGAGACGAGGATCGCATGCCGGGCTCCGCGTACCTCGAGCACGTCGTTCAGCACCCAGGACAGGTCGATCTTCACTGCTTGTCAGGTCCTTCCGTGGTGTTCGTGGTCCGCCCGAGGTGGGTTCCGCGCGCGAAAGCCCCGAGCCGCGACGCCGTCACCTCGCTGACCGGCTCGGGCTTTCCCTCCCGGTCTGCGGTGTCGGGGGCCGGGACCACTGTGACGGGGCCGCTGCGCCGGCGGCGTTTGGGCAGACCTCCCGAGGTCGTCCCCACCACGTGCGAGGGGCCCACGACCGGGACCGGCGCCAGTCGCTGGGGGGCCGCCTCCGCCACCGCGTCGTCCGGCGCACCGGCCGCGGGGGGAGGGGCGTCGGCCGCGAGAAGACTTTCGGGCACACGAATCACTGCACGCACTCCGCCGTAGGGGGACACGGAGCCGACGGACACGGCGAAGCCGTAGCGGGCGGCGAGCATGCCGCACACGGCGAAGCCGAACCGCGGCGGATCGCCGAGACCGGTGATGTCGACGGGACCGTCGACGGACAGCAGCGCCGCCGCCCGGTCCTTGGTCTCCTGGTCCATGCCCAGGCCGGCATCGTCCACGATGAAGCACACACCGGTCGGTACGGTCTGGATGTTGACCTCGACCGGCGTCCCGGGCGCGCTGTAGTTCGTCGCGTTGTCCAGCAGTTCGGCCAGCACCACGGCCACCGGCTCGACGGCCTTGCCGACCAGCGAGACGTTGACCTGGGAGTGGACGCCGACCCGCTTGAAGTCCTTGATCCTGCCCTGGGCGCTGCGGGCGACGTCGTAGACGGTGGCGGCGCCCTCGCGCCTGCCCAGCCATCCGCCGCACAGTACGGAGATGCCCTTGGCGCGGCGTCCGAACTGGCTGCCGGTGTGGTCGACCGTCATCAGGTCGGCCAGCACGTCCGTGGTGTCGCCGTACTTCTTCAGCAGGTCGTCCAGGAGGACCTGCTGTTCCTCGGCGAGCGACTGGAGCGTGCCCATCGCGGACTTCAGCACCGCCTTGGTCGCCGCCTCCGCGTCCCCCCGTACGTCGGCGAGGTCGCGCTGATGCTGTGCGCTCAGCCCGGCGACGTGCGTGTGAAGCCGGCCGATCTCGCCGCGCGCCTCACCGAGTGCTGTCTCCAGATCCTTTCTCGTTCTTCGGAGCGCCATGTTGGTTCTCCGGGCCCGCATCACCGCGGCGACCGCAGCGATGAGCACCACCAGCAAGATCCACAGCAGTGGATCCTGGGTCAATGACGTCATGAGACTCTCTTCAAGTCGCATCGCGCCAAGAGCGTGCGAGCGCGATGGTGCCTGTGAGACTGTCCCCCCGGACGCGTTCTTGACACGCCATCAGCCCACTGAAAAGTAGGATGATCTTACCAGTCACACAGACCCAACCAGCTTGTGCACAGCTGCAATTGAGACGTCACCAAACCCTCACAAGCCCGTCACCCACGCGTCGGGCACCGGCTGCCGCGCAGCCCGCAACGGCTCAGTCCGGCCACACGCCCGTCGCCAGGAGCGAGTCGATCGCCGTCGCGTACGGCGCGATGTCCAGACCCTGCTCGGCGAGCCAGGCGTCGGAGTAGTACTTGTCGAGGTAACGGTCTCCCGGGTCGCACAGCAGTGTGACGACGCTGCCCCGGCGGCCCTGGGCCACCATCTCGGAGACGATCTTCAGCGCGCTCCACAGCCCGGTGCCCGTGGAGCCGCCCGCCTTGCGGCCGATGGCCCGCTCCAGGGCGCGCACGGCGGCGACGCTGGCCGCGTCCGGGACCTTCATCATCCGGTCGATCGCGCCGGGCACGAAGCTCGGCTCCATGCGCGGCCGGCCGATGCCCTCGATCCGGGAGCCGCACTCGCACGTGACGTCCGGATCGCCGGTGGTCCAGCCCTCGAAGAAGCAGGAGTTCTCCGGGTCGGCCACGCAGATGCGGGTGTCGTACTGCATGTAGTGGACGTAGCGCGCGAGCGTCGCGGACGTGCCGCCGGTGCCGGCGGTCGCGACGATCCAGGCCGGCTCCGGGAACCGCTCCAACTCCAGCTGGCGGAAGATCGATTCGGCGATGTTGTTGTTGCCGCGCCAGTCGGTGGCGCGCTCGGCGTAGGTGAACTGGTCCATGTAGTGTCCACCGGTCTCCACCGCCAGACGGGCGGACTCCTGGTACATCTTCCGGGAGTCGTCCACGAAGTGACACCGGCCGCCGTGGAACTCGATGAGACGGCACTTCTCGGCGCTGGTCGTGCGCGGCATGACCGCGATGAAGGGCACGCCGATCAGCTTGGCGAAATAGGCCTCGGAGACGGCGGTCGAGCCGCTGGACGCCTCGATGACCGGACGGCCGGGACGGATCCAGCCATTGCAGAGGCCGTAGAGGAAGAGGGAGCGGGCGAGGCGGTGCTTGAGGCTGCCGGTGGGGTGCGTCGACTCGTCCTTCAGGTAGAGGTCGATGCCCCACTGCTCGGGAAGGGGGAAGCGCAGCAGATGCGTGTCCGCCGAGCGGTTGGCGTCGGCCTGGACCTTGCGGACGGCCTCTTTCAGCCAGTCGCGGTAGGCGGCGTCACTGCGGTCGACATCGAGGGTCGCGCCGGTCCGGGTCGGATGGGTGGTGCTCACGGCGGTGCTCCTTACGCTGGGCTCCGGCGACGCCTCGCGCGTCCGGCACTTCGAGCATAGGCATCTTTCGCACCGCTTCCCACCTGCATAAACGCATCTTTCAGCCACCCAAAGCCCCCCTGGGGCACAGGCGTGCGAGGCGGCCGGGGGCGCATTGGCGGGAGTGCTCCGGGCGGCTTCCGCACACGCCTCGCGCGTACTGGTGCTCCCGGCCGCATGGGGGCAGACTGCACGCGACGGGACGATCGTCCCCAGGTCCTGTCCGACGATTCCCGTCGTCCGCCCGGAGGGCGGGCCCCACAGCGTCCCGTGCGTGCGGTCGCAAGGCGCCGGAGCGTCCTCGATGGGGGTGCCCCCGCTCGAGCGAGGTCGAGCGGGGGAGGAGCCACGCGGGCGGTTCGGCAACGCGGCGAGCGTGCGTACCAGGTGCCGCGGGGCGGACGGGAATCGTCGGACGGGCCCTGAGGGGGCGCACACTGGATCGCGGAAACACACGCGCAAGGGGGCGGCGAAGGATGGCGGAGCCGGAGTTCACGGCCACGGGCGTGCGGATCGGCAAGCGGCTGCGTTCGCTCACCCGCGCCGGGCAGGTGCGGATCAACGACGGCAGGCTCGAGTTGCTCACCAGCTACGGCAGCGAGATCGACAGCGCCCCGGTCCAGGCGGTGCGCGCGTCCAGGCCGCTGTTCGGGCCGCACGACAAGGCGTTGGCCGACCTGAACGGCAAGCGGTACCTGCTGACGCTGGGCGAGCAGGACCCCGCTCCGGGCGAGCCCGGGCCGCCCGCGGCACGCCGGTTCATCGAGGCGGTGCGCCGGGCCGCCGGCCGCGGCGACTGACCGGACCGGGGCCACCGGCCGCGGCGACCGACCGGCGCGGGGCCGCCGGCATCGGAACGCACCGGTCGATACTCCGAGCAGCGGTACGTCGCGGCGAGTTGCGGTACCGCCTCCGCTGCGTCACGCTGGTCTCACGTCACTCTGGGTTTACCGGCGATAACGCTGCGAACCAGCCCGCCGGCCATGACAGCAGGCGGACGTTTGGACGCAAGCACCCTGCTGGATCCGTTGTTCTCCGTGTTCTTCCGGTCCCTTCGGACCTCTACATCGGGGAGTCGCAGCCGTGATCAGTCACCCAAGCAGGCACTGCACGGTGGAGCTCCAAGCCCTGCCGTCGCGGATCGGCCAGGTCCGCAGAATCGTATCTGCACAGTTGCGCTACTGGCACATGGACGCGTTGATAGACCGGGCCGCGCTCGGTGTGACGGAGCTGCTCAGCAACGTCCACCGGCATGCCAGGCCCGACAAGTCGTGCAAGGTCGAGCTGGAGCTGGAGCCGGACCGGCTCACGGTCTCGGTGCGCGACAACGATCCACGCCTTCCGGTGCTGCACGACGCCGCGCACTCGCCCGACGCCACGCCGCTCGCCACCTGCGGGCGGGGGCTGGCGATGGTGGCGGCGGTCAGCGAGAGCTGGGGCGCCCGGCCGGACGGCGAGAACGGCAAGGTCGTCTGGTTCACTCTGACGGCCCCTGCGGTGGTACGGCCCCATCCGGCCACTGCGCCGCGCCGCGTGGCGGAGGTACGGCCGGCACCGGAGCCCGTCCGCGTCGGCACGCCGGCCCAGGTGCCCGTGGTGCCCGTGGTGCCCGTGGTGCCCGTCGGCAGCGGGGTCGCGCGCGGTGCCGAAGTCCCCGTCGGGGTGGCCCCGGTGGCAAGCGCGGCACCCATGACCACCGGCCCCGGTCTCCAGGCTCCCGCCCGGTCGGCCGTTCCCGGCTGACCGGGCGGTGACATCGCCTCCGGCGCGGGCGGGAATTCCTCCCGGTCGCGCCGGGTCGGCATGCGGGTGTGTGGGCTGGTCGCGCAATTCCCCGCGCCCGTCGGGGAGCTGCGGTGCCGCCGGATGCGCAGTGGCGCCCTGCCGGCACCGGCGAGCCGCATCCCGCCCACACCGGGAACCCCCTCGATGGTCCTCACCAACGAGGGGTCGACCGGCTGTCGTACGCCCTGGGCCTGGCCCGGTGTGGTGAGGGCGTCGGCGCCGCGTGCGACGGCATCGGTGCCGCTGGTGGCCTCGTTGAACAGGGTGTCGAAGCTCGCGCGCAGCGTGTCGCCCATGACGAGGGTGCCGGTCAGGAAGGCGACACCGAGGAACACAGCGAAGAAGGTGCCCGCGAACCGGCGCCGGTGCGCGCGCGGGGAGGTGAGGCCGAGCCGGAGCGACGCGTTCACGACCGCACCTCGAAGGCCTTCATGCGGTCCAGGACCCGGTGATGTTCTCCGCGACGGTCAGCGTCGGTACCAGGTTGAACGCCTGGAAGACGAAGCCGATCCGGTCGCGGCGCAGCAGCGTCAGGACCCGGTCGTCCAGCGCGCCCAGTTCGGTGTCGCCGATGTGGGCGGCGCCGGAGGTGAGCGTGTCGAGGCCGGCCGCGCAGTGCATGAGGGTGGACTTGCCGGAGCCCGAGGGGCCCATGATCGCGGTGAAGCGTCCGGCGGGGAAGGAGACGTCGACGCCGTCCAGGGCTCGTACGGCGGTGTCGCCACCGCCGTAGACCTTCACCGCGCCCACTACGCGGGCCGCGGCTCGCGGTGCGGTCGCCGAGGTCATGCCACGCCCCTCTTGCCGGTGCGGCCGAAGTGCTCCTCCAGAACGCTGAGCCGCCGCCAGTACTCCTCTTCGTCGATCTCGCCGGAGGCGAAGCGGCGGCCGAGCACCGCGAGCGGCGAGTCAGCCGCCGTGCGCCCGGCGTCCACGGGCCGCCACGGTCCGCCAGGGCCGCGCCACGCGGTGCGGCGCAGGAGGGTGACGGCGCCGATCACCGCGGCGGCCCAGATCAGCGGGAAGAGCAGGATCCAGGGGCCGGGTCCGCCGCCGCCCCAGTCGGCCGGTGTCTGCATGTCGGGTCATCTCCCTCGTCGTGCGATTCGGTGTCGTGGTCGTCGGTCTTCGGGGACGTCACGAGACTCCCGTCGGCAGGGGGTCCGGGTCGTCGTGCGGCCGGCGGCGGTGCGGGTACCTCCCGGGGAGTACGGCACGGGCGGCGGACTGCTCCGCGCGGAGCTCCCGAGGTGCCCGCGGAGCCCTACGGGGACTGGCGCTCTGTACCTACTGGTAGGTACAGTGCTGGGGTGAGCACACCGGAGCGACTGATCGAGTCCACCCGTGAGCTGCTGTGGGAGCGCGGGTACGTGGGCACCAGCCCCAAGGCGATCCTGGAGCGCGCGGGCGCGGGCCAGGGCAGCATGTACCACCACTTCAAGGGCAAGCCGGACCTCGCGCTGGCGGCGATCCGGCGGACCGCCGAGGAGCTGCGCGCCGACGCCGAACGGGTCCTCGGCGGGCCCGGCACGCCGTACCGGCGCATCGAGGCGTATCTGCTGCGTGAGCGTGATGTGCTGCGCGGATGCCCGCTGGGCCGGCTGACCATGGACCCGGACGTGATCGCCGATGACGAGTTGCGCGCGCCGGTGGACGAGACGATCGCGTGGATCCGGGAGCGCATCGCCGGAATCGTCGAAGAGGGAAAGCAGCAGGGGCAGTTCGCGCCCTCACTGGACGGTGAGGAGATCGCCGCGGCCGTCCTCGCGACCGTGCAGGGCGGGTATGTCCTCGCCCGGGCCGCCGGCTCCCCCGCCGCCTTCGACACCGGGGTCCGCGGCCTGCTCTCCCTGCTCGCTCCGCGAACTGCCGTACAGGACGACTGAGTCACCGGCGCCGCACCCGGGGGTGCGGGAAAGGATCCGGCCATGCACGCCATGCAGTACGAGTTCTCCCTGCCCGCGGATTACGACATGGGTGTCATCCGCTCCCGCGTGGCCCGTGTCGGCCATCTGCTGGACGACTGGGAGGGTCTCGGCATCAAGACGTACCTGCTGCGCGAGCGCGGGGTGCACGGCTCGCCGGTGAACCAGTACGGGCCGTTCTACCTCTGGAACACCATGGAGGGCATGAACGGCTTCCTGTGGGGCGGAGCCTTCCAGGGACCCGTCGACGACTTCGGGCGGCCGGTGGTCCGGCAGTGGACCGGCCTGGCGTTCGAGGAGGGCACCGCCACCGGTGCCGCGCCCGCGTTCGCCGTGCGCCGGCGTCAACCCGTTCCGGAGGGCGTGGAGTTGGCCGCGTTCATGGCGGACGCGGCGGCCGGGACCGGGCGGCTGGCGGCGCAGGACGGTGCGGTGCTCGCGGCGGCGGCTGTGGACACGCGCGCATGGGAGCTGGTCCACTTCTCGCTCTGGGAACACGACACGCCCAAGGCCGACGGGGACCTGTTCCAGGTGCTGCACCTGTCCGCACCCGGCCTGGACCGGCTCCCGCGGGGGCCACAGTGGTAGCCCCCTGGGAGCCGGTGCGCGCCAGGCGCACTCCGGCCGGGTCCGCCACCCGCGACTCCGTCACCATGGACTCCTGGGCCCGCGGGCGGGCAGCGTGGACCCGGTTCCGTTACCCTCGGTTGTGACGCCGCTACGACGTTCCTTCGCGCGGTTCCTGCCGTGGCCAGTGTTGCGGACCCTGTTCGATGGGTACCTGCCACCGAACGGGCGTTCTCAATCGTGGCGATGATCATGCTGTGAACGGCGGACCATCTGCAATACGGTGCCGATGTGATCGCCTTTCAACTTCCCGAGACGCGTGGACCGTTGGTCGACCTCCGGCGTGACCTCCAGCTTGCCCTCTTCGGCGCCGATGCTGCCGAGATCCATGGGCCGTGGGGGCGCCTGTTCAGTTCGGAGACGTTCTCGTTCCGGGAAGGGCTGACCCACCGGGAGCGCACGGAACTGTCCTACGAGCGGCTTCGCCTGGTCAACGCGGCGGTGCCCGATCCCTGTGCCCTGGCCGTCGATCCCGTGGCTCTGACCGCCCTGCACGAGCACGCCGGCGTCGCGGACGCCGGAACGGCCACCATTCTCTCCATCCACTTCAACCTCTTCCTGGGCAGCCTCCTCGATCACGACCACGCGGGCCGAGACCTGGCCCCGTACACCCGCATGGACCGCATCGGTACATTCCTGTGCACCGAGCGGGGGCACGGCAACGACGCCGCGCAACTGGAGACGACCGCCGTCCTCGACCGGACATCGGGCGGGTTCGTGCTGCACACCCCGACCCCGGACGCCTGCAAGTTCATGCCCAACACCTCCTCGATCGGCGGCGCGAAGGATGCCCTGGTGGCCGCCCGCCTGGTCGTCGACGGCGAGGACCACGGAATCTTCCTGTTCCTGACCCCGCTCAGCGACGAGGGCGGACGGCATCTGCCGGGTGTGCACGTGAGCCGACTGCCTCAGACGGCCAGCAGCCCACTGGATCACTGTGAAACGCGATTCGACCATGTCCGTCTGCCGTTCACTGCGCTTCTCCAGGGGGAGCACGGACGCCTGACCCCGCAGGGGGAGTTCAGCAGCACTCTGCGCAGCCTGAGGGCCCGGTTCCTGCGGTCGATCGGCCGGGTCACCATGGGCAAGCTGTGCATGAGTGCCTACAGCGTCGGGACGATGCGGCACGCGGTGACGGTCGCGACGCGGCACGCCCACAGCCGGGTCACCTCCGCCGGTACGAGCCGGCAGCGCGTGCCCCTGTTCCACCACCGCAGCCATCACGCCCCGCTCCTGGACGCCCTCTCGACCACCTACGCCGCCACCCTTCTGCAGCGGTTGGCCGTGCGGAGATGGGCCGAGGCCTCGGGCGCCGAGCGCGCGGACGCCGAACGGCTGACGGCCATCGCGAAGGGCTGGATCACGTGGGCGGCGCGGGAGGTGATGACCGAGTGCCGGGAGCGTTGCGGCGCGCACGGACTGCTGCTGTCCACCGGGATCGCCTATCAACTCGCCGCCAACGAAGGCACGATCACCGCCGAGGGCGACAACGTGGTGATCTGGGTCAAGGCGGCGGCGGAGATGCTGTCGAGCGGGTTCACTCCCCACACGGTCGACGAGCTGCCCCCCGAGAGCCGTACGCTGCACCATCCGCTGCACCTGCAGAATCTCCTGGCGGACCTGGAGCGCATACCACGCGAACGAGCTCGGGCACGGCTGCGGTCCCCGAACGCCGGCCGGGGACTGGACCGCTGGAACGGGGCCGTGGAGTCCGCTCTCGAGTTCGTCGGCGCGCACGCCCACCGCCTCGCGGGTCAGGAACTGCTGTCGGTGGCCCGGCAGGCCCGTTCTCCCCAGGCCCGACAGCTGCTCACCGACCTGCACCGGCTGTTCGCCCTGCGCCAGGTGGCCGCACACAGCGGGGAGCTCATGGCTGATGGACGGCTCACCGCCGAGCAGGTTCGGCGGCTGCCCGACGCACGTGAGGCGGTCGTCGTCGCCCTCCGGCCCCATGCCCTCGTGCTGGCCGACGCGTTCGCCGCATTCGGGGAAGGGGAACCGGCGCAGGGTCAGCCCCGGCTCCGGGAGGTGGCAGGCGAAGCGGTGCCGACCTGACCGCTGGGTCAGGCGTGGAGCAGGAGCGCGCTGTGAGTGGCGTAGGTGAACCGGTCACCCGCGCTGAGTCGGTAGACGACCTCGCGGCACAGGGCGTGGTGCTCCGCGGTCCGGTCTGCGTCGAGGGTGATGGTGCTGGCGGGGCCGGCCGGTGCCTCGCGGCGGAGGGACTCCAGCAGCTTGGGCGCCGCGGGGATCCGCAGCACCGCCAGTGCGCGGCGGAAGTTCTCCACCGTGTGGTCGTCCGAGAGGTCGTCGAGGATGTCGGCCAGCGGGTCGTTCGGGCTCTTCTCCGCCTGGGACAGCATGCGCTGACAGGCATCCAGCCGGTCCAGGTGCTTCGGGTCCAGGTCGACGACGTACAGGGGGGTGAGCTCCCGCCCGTACGGATCACGGAGCCGGTGTCCCTGCGGGGCCCGGTGCGGGGCGCCGTCGTCGAGGACGAGCTCCTGCCACTGGAGCGGCGGAGGAAGCCGCTGGTAGATCGCGGCCCAACTGTCGTAGGCGGCGCGCACCAGATGGGCCTGCTGCGGCTCTAACTCCCGCAGGTGGTAGTACAGGGAGTGCAACAGGGGGTCATCGATGACGTGGAACATCCCCCTGAACACCCCGTCGTCCGGTAGCAGGACGTGCATGGGCATTCCCCTCGTCGTGTCGGATGCGGTCTGTCGCTGTGTGCACCGGACGGTGTGCACCGCCTTCGAGTGCTGCGGATCCGCCGGTCTGCCCGAACCACAGGGCCAGATCAAACCATGCGCCTGGTCTGGTTTGGAAGTAGAGACATGGGCAGCGCTTCACAAACTGTGACGGCTTTGCCTGCCTGGGGTTTCGGCGCCCACCGCTGGGGCCCGTGACCGGGCCCTGCGCTACGGCCGCTCGCGCTCCTTCGCGCTGCTGAGGTAACCCGCCGCCCACCGGGACTCCTGCATCAGCCTGTACCCCCGCTCCACCGAGACGTCCAGACGCATCAGCGTCTCCGGCGTGGCGATGCCCCGCACCATCTGCGCGTTCATCGGGGCGATCTCCTGAGGGAGCAGGTGGTAGTCGCGACGCTGCATCATGTCTATGCCGGTGTAGGCGGCCACCCACGTCCTGGCGGTCAGCGCCGGATCCACCCCGGGCAGCAGTTCGCCCAGGTCGTGCGACTCGGTCAGCAACGCGGTGACCTGCGGGATGTATCCGCGCCACAGGTGGCCGTAGAACGGGTGGTCCTGCTCGGTGGCCAGGCGGGCGGCCGCCTTGACCACCGGCACCTGCGGGGTGAGCACGGCCAGGGCGATGGAGGCGTCCACGACGCTCTGCAGGCGGGGCAGCCCCCGCTGGGCCGCGTCCATGCTGAAACCCTCCGTCACCACCGCTTGCGCCAGTTCCTGTTTGCTGCGGAAGTAGTGGTACATGGCGCCCTTGCTCATGCAGGCGCGCTTCAGGATGTCCTCGACCGTGGTATGCGCGTAGCCCCGTTCCGCGAACAGCCGTGCGGCCGCGTCGAGAAGGTCCTCCCGCTTGGCCTTGCTCCGGTCCTGGACTGGTCGCCGCACTGTCTCTTACCTCCTGTGGATCCGACGCGTTGCCGCCCCCCGTCGAGCCGCATCCGCGCTCGCCCCGGGCCCGGGCCGGCGGCGCCCACCACGGTGAGTCGCCGAAGCGGCCGGCCGCGGGGCCGGCGTGTGCAGACGTCGTCCACCGCATCGGTGTGCTCCACAGCCCGCCGTCATTGTTCCGCATCCTGGCGTGCTCCAGTTCCCATGCCGTACCAGGCGTGCAGTCTGTTTTGGGATCGACCCCGGCGGCGGCAGCATCTCCTAGGGGCGGGTCCGCAGCGTTTGCCGACCACAGGTCTGCAGGCAGACGAGGCGTGGCAAGGGGTGCGCTGCCGTGACCGCGCCGGACCGTATGGTCAGCTCGTGCCGGCCGCACAACTCCCGTGCGGGGCGCGGCGGGACGGTGACCACGATGCCCTCAGTGGCCCACCCACCTCGGGTGGCCGACCACGGGTCAGGGCGTCGGCGGGGATGTCGGAGCCGTTCGCGGGCCACCTGGGCGCGCAGGGCGCACAGGTCCGGCCGCACCGGTCAGCGCAGCGCTCCCAGCGGGTCGTCCAGTACCGGCTGCCAGGCCAGCTCGGCCGCCCCGACGAGGCTGTTGTGGTCCAGCGTGCAGGGCAGGATCGGCACTCCGCCGCTCTGACCCCACAGGCTGCGGTCGGCGACGACCGCGCGCAGCCGGCCGGGGTCCGCGTCCAGGAGGGTGCGGTGGAGGCCGCCGAGGATGATGCGGTCGGGATTGAGGATGTTGACCAGTCCGGCCAGGCCCAGGCCCAGGCGGTCGATCAGGGCCTCGGCGGCGGTCCGGACGGCCGGGTCCGCGTACTGGGTGCGCACCAGGTCGTTGGCCTGCTGGAGAAGGGACACCTCGGGGCCCGGCTCGCGGCCGGCCTCGACGAGCAGGGCCAGCGGGTCGGCCTCGACGTCCAGGCAGCCGCGGCTGCCGCAGTGGCAGGGCCGGCCCTCCGGGTTGACGGTGAGGTGGCCAACCTCCAGGGCGAGCCCCGAACTGCCGGTGTGCAGGCGGCCGTCCAGCACCAGGGCGCCGCCGACGCCACGGTGCCCGGTGGCCACACACAGCAGGTCCCGGGCGCCCCGGCCGGCGCCGTGCCGGTGCTCGGCGAGCGCGGCGAGGTTGACGTCGTTGCCCGCGAACGCCGGGCCGGTGATGCCGGCGGCGCGCACGCACTCCGCGAAGATCCGCCGGACCGGGGCGCCGACGGGCCAGGCCAGGTGCAGCGGGTTGAGGGCGAGTCCGTCCGGTTCGGCGACGGCGGACGGCACGGCGAGCCCGGCGCCGACGCAGCGGCGGCCGGTCGTGCCGAGCAGTTCCGCACCCGCCTCGACGACCGAGCCGAGTACCTTCGCCGGGTCCGCGTCGACGGTCTCGCAGCCGGGCGCGGTGGCCACGATCCGCCCGCCGAGGCCGACCAGAGCGGCCCGGAAGCCGTCGGCGTGGACCTGCGCGGCCAGCGCCACCGGTCCGTCCTCGGCGACTTCCAGCCGGTGCGAGGGGCGGCCCTGGGAGCCGGCCGCAGCGGCCGGCCGGGCATCCACCCGGATCAGTCCGAGCGCCTCGAGCTCGGCGGCCACCGCGCCGGCCGTCGCCCGGGTGACCCCGAGTTCCGCCGTGAGCACGGCCCGGGTCGGCGCCCGCCCGGTGTGCACCAGCTCCAGCGCGGGGCCGAGGGCGCCGCGCCCCCGGTCCAGCCGCGCTCTCGAGGTGGTCCTCTCCCCCGCCGTCCGGGGATCCGCCTTGCCGCTCATGAGGGCGAGTCTCCCATGATCCGCAGCCCGGGTGGCCTGCGCCGCCGGTCAAAGACCGCTCACCCGCAGGGTGACGTTGAGCCGTCCGGACAGGCCGAGCCCCGGCGGCGCCGTGCCCGGGTGCACGCGCGGCACCCCGTGGTGGGCGAACCGGGAGGGCCCGCCGAAGACGAACAGGTCACCGCTGCGCAGCTCCACGTCGGTGTACGGCCTCGCACGCGTCTCGGTGTTGCCGAAGCGGAAGACACAGGTGTCGCCCAGGCTGAGGGAGACCACCGGCGCGTCCGTCTGCTCGTCGCCGTCGCGGTGCATGCCCATGCGGGCGTCGCCGTCGTAGAAGTTGATCAGCGCGATGTCGTACGGGTACGGCTCCCCTCCGTGCTCGCCGAGCGCGGTGTCGACGGCACGGCGGCCCAGCTCGCCGAGCCAGGCCGGGAACGGTTTGACGGGCGCGCCGTCGCCGTCGACGGCCGTGCGTGCGTAGGCGTACGGGTACCAGTGCCAGCCCAGGCAGACCTGCCGCGCGGTCATGGTGCCGCCGCCGGGGGTGCGGACCGTGCGCAGTCCGGCCGGCGGCCGCGCCCACCGGCGGCAGGCCGCGAGCAGCTCGCGCTGCCCGTCCGCGTCCAGCCAGTCCGGGACGTGCACGGCGCCCGGCGCGACCTCCGTGCGCTCCCGGGGGAAAAGCTCCGCGTCCATGCGCTCCATCGTGCCGCAAGCCCGCCCCACCAGCGCTGAGCTGCGGCTCCGCTAGCCTGGGAGGCACGATGAGCGACCGTATGACGACACCGTGGGGCCAGGTCGAGCTGTCCCGCCACCCCGAGGATTCCCGCGACCGGCTGCGTGCCTGGGACGCCTCCGACGCGTACCTGCTGCGCCATCTGGCCGAGGAGAGAGTGCCGCTCACCGGGTCGGTCGTGGTGGTCGGGGACCGCTGGGGTGCGCTGGCCACGGCGCTCGCGGAGCACCGGCCGACGCAGATCACCGACTCGTTCCTGAGCCAGGAGGCGACCCGCGCGAATCTGGCGCGCGCCGGTGTGGAGCCCGGTGCCGTCCGGCTGCTGACCACCCAGGACCCGCCGCCGCACCGGGTGGACGTGCTGCTGGTGCGGGTGCCGAAGAGTCTGGCGCTGCTGGAGGACCAGCTGCTGCGTCTTGCGCCCGCCGTGCACGCGGAGACGGTGGTCGTCGGCACCGGGATGGTGAAGGAGATCCACACCTCCACCCTTCAGCTGTTCGAGCGGATCCTCGGGCCGACCCGGACCTCCCTGGCGCAGCAGAAGGCCCGGCTGATCTTCTGCACCCCGGACCCGGCCCTGGTCCGGCCGGCGAACCCGTGGCCGCACAGCTACGCGCTGCCGGACGGCATCGGCGTGGCCTCCGGGCGCACGGTCGTCAACCACGCGGGCGTCTTCTGCGCCGACCGCCTCGACATCGGCACCCGGTTCTTCCTCCAGCACCTGCCCGCCCCGGGCGCGGGCCGCGTCGTGGACCTCGGGTGCGGCAACGGCGTGGTCGGTACGGCGGTGGCGCTCGCCGATCCGGCGGCCGAGGTGCTGTTCGTGGACGAGTCGTTCCAGGCGGTGGCCTCGGCGGAGGCGACGTACAAGGCCAACGGGGTACCCGGGCACGCGGAATTCCGGGTCGGTGACGGTCTGGCCGGGGTCGCGCCCGGCAGCGTGGACCTGGTCCTGAACAACCCGCCGTTCCACTCCCATCAGGCGACGAGCGACGCGACGGCGTGGCGGATGTTCACGGGGGCGCTGCGCTCGCTTCGGCCGGGGGGTGAGCTGTGGGTGATCGGGAACCGGCATCTCGGGTACCACGTGAAGCTGAAGCGGTTGTTCGGCAACTGTGAACTGGTCGCATCCGACCCGAAGTTCGTGGTGCTGAAGGCCGTCAGGAGGGGCTAGGAAGTCCGGGAGAGGACCGCGATGATCCGGCGCACCTCGTCGGCCATCGCCTCCCGGCCCACACTCAGGTACGTGCGCGAGTCGACGGCCTCCGGGTGGGCCGCGAGGAAGTCCCGGATGGCGCCGGTCATGGCGACGTTGAGCGCCGTACCCACGTTGACCTTGGCGATGCCCCCCGCGACCGCCGCGACCAGCCCGCCGTCCGGGACACCGGAGGAGCCGTGCAGGACGAGCGGGACCGCCAGCGCGGCGGACAGCCGTTTGAGCAGGCCCTGGTCGAGAGCGGCGGTGCGCTCGGTCATCGCGTGCACGCTGCCGATGGCGACGGCGAGCGCGTCGACGCCGGTGCCGGCCACGAAGTCGCGGGCCTGGTCCGGATCGGTGCGGGCTCCGGGCGCGTGGGCGTCCAGCGGGGCTCTGCCGTCCTTGCCGCCGATCTGGCCCAGCTCGGCCTCGAGCCACAGCCCCTGGGCGTGGGCCCAGTCGGCGGCGGCCCGGGTGGCGGAGAGGTTGTCGGCGTACGGCAGCCGGGCGGCGTCGTACATCACCGAGCTGAACCCGGCGTCGGGCGCCTGGCGCAGCAGGTCGTCGCTCTGCACATGGTCGAGGTGCAGCGCGACGGGCACCGCGGCGCGTTCGGCGGCGGCGACGGCGGACCGGGCCAGCGGCAGCAGCCGCCCGTAGCGGAACTTGACCGCGTTCTCGCTGACCTGGAGCACGACTGGTGTGCCGGCCGACTCGGCGCCTGCGATGACGGCCTCGATGTGTTCGAGGGTGATGACGTTGAACGCGGCGACGGCGGATCGGGATGCGGCGGCTGCGGTGACCAGCTCGCCGGTGGACGCGAGGGGCACGTGAGGTGTCCTTTCCGGGGCGCGGGCCGGGCTCAGGGGGCCAGGATCACCGAGCGGGTGAGATGGCGGGGCTGGTCGGGGTCGAGGCCGCGGGCCGCGGCGACGGCGACGGCGAGCCGCTGGACGCGCACGAGTTCGGCGAGCGGGTCGAGTCCGCCGCCGATCCACAACCCGCCGGTGGCGTGGACGTCTCGGGCCAGGCCCTCGGGGGCCTCGCCGAGCATCCAGGTGGCCGTGCCCTCGGTGGTGACGCTGATCGGGCCGTGCCGGTACTCCATGGCGGGGTACGCCTCGGTCCAGGACAGCGAGGCCTCGCGCATCTTCAGCCCGGCCTCGTTGGCGAGCCCGACGGTCCAGCCACGCCCGAGGAACGTGAACTGGGTGCAGTCGACCAGCCCTTGGGGCAGAGGAGTGGAGAGGGCCGTGCGGGCGTCGGCGACGACGGAGTCGGCGTGCCGGCCGAGATGGGCGCGCAGGAGGGTGAGGGCGGTGGTGGCGAACCGGGTCTGGACGACGGAGCGTTCGTCGGCGAAGTCCAGCACGACGAGGTCGTCGGCCGCGCTCATGACCGGAGTGTCCGGGTCGCCGGTGACCGCCGTGGTGCGCGTCCTGCCCCGCAACGCGCCCAGGAGTCCGAGCACTTCGGTGGTGGTGCCGGAGCGGGTGAGGGCCACGACCCGGTCGTACGACCGCCCGAGCGGGAACTCGGAGGCCGCGAACGCGTCGGTCTCGCCCTGGCCGGTGCCCTCCCGCAGTCCGGCCGCCGCCTGCGCCATGAAGTACGAGGTGCCGCACCCCACGATCGCGACCCGCTCCCCCGGTGCCGGCAGCGCGTCCCGGTACCGCCCCGCCTCCGCGGCCGCCCGTATCCAGCACTCCGGCTGGCTGTTCAGCTCGTCCTCGACATGCGACATGCCCACACCCTCCCCTGGCTGATTGTTCCTGCAAGATACTGCCTGGTTTCGAGCACTATCAAGCATTCGAGCCTCATGGGGGTGCGCTAGGGTCGGCCTGAAATCGCAGGAGGTCGGGGAACGGTCGGAAAACGATCGGAGAACGGAGGTGCGGATGTCCCGGGACGCCCGCTGGAAGGCGCTGCTGGAACTGCTCGTCGAGCGCGGCCGGCTGGAGGTCGAGGAGGCGGCGGCCGAGCTGGAGGTGTCGGCGGCCACCATCCGCCGGGACTTCGACCAGCTCGCCGAGCAGCAGATGCTGGTGCGCACCCGGGGCGGAGCGGTGGTGCACGGGGTGTCGTACGAGCTCCCGTTGCGTTACAAGACGGCCCGCCGCGCCTCGGAGAAGCAGCGCATCGCCAAGGCCGTGGCCGACCTGCCCGCGCCGGGCGAGGCGGTGGGGCTGACCGGCGGTACGACCACCACGGAGGTGGCCCGTGCCCTGGCCGTACGCGGCGACCTGTCCACCGGCTCGCCCGCACTGACCGTCGTGACCAACGCGCTCAACATCGCCAACGAGCTCGCCGTGCGGCCCCAGTTCAAGATCGTGGTGACGGGCGGGGTGGCGCGCCCGCAGTCGTACGAGCTCATCGGCCCGCTCGCGGACGGGGTGCTCGGGCAGATCACCCTCGACGTGGCGGTCCTCGGTGTCGTCGCCTTCGACGTCACGCACGGCGCGGCGGCCCACGACGAGGCGGAGGCCGCCATCAACCGGCTGCTGTGCGAGCGCGCCGAACGGGTGGTGGTCGCCGCGGACTCCAGCAAGCTGGGCCGGCGGGCGTTCGCCCGGATCTGCGGGGCGGAGCTGGTCGACACGCTCGTGACGGACACGGCCGCGGAACAGGAGACGGTACGCCGCTTCGAGGAGGCGGGGATCCGCGTCCTGACGGTCTGACGGGTGCCGGGCCGGCCGAGGACGGCTCAGACACCGCCGAAGTCGGTCTTGACGAACCCCGCGCCGCGCTGGTCGTTGCAGCCCGCCGGCGGCCGGTCGAGCGGGTCGGGCCAGGTCTGCTGGGCCTGCAGTGCCACGCTCACCAGGGTCAGCAGCAGGTCGACGTCGCTCGCCGCGTCGAGGCGCAGGGTGACCCACTGCGAGCCGGGCACGATCCTGATCGCACCCGAGTCCCTGAGGTCCTTGGCGAACCGCCTGATCGCCCGGTCGGTCAGCCGCAGATCGACATCCCGGTCCGAGTGGAAGTGGGCGATCTCGCCCTGGGCCGAACTCACCGCCTGTCCCAGGCCGCAGCTCGGCACCGCCCGACTCAGGTCGGGCCAGGTCGCCAGTTGCGCGAGCGCGCGCGAGGCCAACGTCATGGGCCCATCATGGACCGCTCACCCGTCGGCAACCAGCTCGTGAGCAAGCATTAACCGACCTGTATCCGGCCACGGTCCGGACACGGAGACCTTGAAGCACCCCCAACAAGGCGGACAATTGCCCCGATCCGCGCCGCCGTCGTTCCCGCGAGTACTCAAGTCACCGCAGGTCAATGCCATATCGGCGGCCGGGTGGACATCCGGGCCCCGGGTGTAGAGCGTTCGGGGCGGTCAAGCCGTCACAGGAGGACGATGTCGCCGAACCGGGTGATGGCGGAGATCCGTTCGTCTCGCAGGGTGAGAACGACCAGCCTCCTCAAGGGCGTGCGGCCGGGCTGCGGACTCAGGCGGACAGCTGCCGGACGCGGGCCGGCCGTGCACACGGGCGGGGACCTGACGGCGAACCGGCCGCCACAGGGGAAAGACCCGGCCTTTCTCGGTGGGTCGGTCGCCCAGCGCCGCACGCGCCCGCTGCAGGGACCTGTTCACCGGCACGCCGCTGCTGTCGAGGAGTTCGGCCGCCGCGGCCTCCCCTCCGTGGTCGCTGCGCGTCCTGCCGGCAGGACAGGGCGGGGGCGACGCCGTACCGGCCGGCCCCCTCGCCACCCGCATGGCCCGCTCCCCGACGTCCCGGGGCCCTCCGCGCCGTCTGTGGCGCGGGCCGTCCTCGACGGGCACGGCCAGGGACGAGGAGGCCGTCCTCGCCGACCCTCGGTCGGCGTCCCCGGCCGAGAGGCGGCGCGACGGTGTGGTGAAGGCCCTGGAGGGACAGCCGGCAGAGCTGCCGGAGGCGCTTGAGTCGCCCCCTGATCCATGGCGCCGTGGGAGAGCGCGCCGCCGAGCGCGCCGTCCCGGCGCCCGCGCCATGAACGTTCGCAAGGCCCTTGTCGTCGACGCCGCCGGCGGCGCGGAGCCGGCCGATTCGCGTGGGCGTGACGGTCGCATCGCCGATCCGGGTGCGGAAGCGGAGTCACATCGGCCGAGCCGAGTCCCATCAGCCGAGTCACGCGGCTGGGTCCCGCACCCGGCGCGAGGGCTCCGGCCTGCTCCGGGCTCCGGCCGCGGCGGGGCGGGGCAGGCGGGAGAGCCCCGGTCCGACCGCCACGGCCCGCACCGGAGGGTGCGGGCCGTGGCGGTCCTGGGGCCCTGGTCCGGGACGGGGCGCCGTCGCCGCCCGCCTCAGCGTGAGCCGGCGGGCGGGGCGCAGTACTCGGCGTTCAGGATGGGAAAGACGGTCTCCGCTCCCCAGTTGCTGTTGTAGTCGAAGGTGAGTTGGTGACGGCCGTCCTCGGTGAAGGTGGCCAGGGAGAGCCACCCGATCGCGCCGCCGTCGTGGTACCACAGGGTGGTGCCGCAGCCCATCGTGAGCCGTTCGATGCCGAGTCCGTAGGACGAGCCCGGGAACTCGGGATCGTCGACGGTCGTCTTCATCTCCTCCAGCTGTCGCGGGGGCAGCAGCTTCCCGCGCATCAGGGCGCCGAAGAACCGGTTCAGATCGTCCGCGCTGGAGATGATGTCGCTGTCGCCCCAGCCCTGGGACCCGTTCATCTCGGTGACGTCGTCGATGCGGTCCGGCTGCGCCGGGAAGAGCTTGGAGTAGCCGCGGGTGCTCGGGTGGGGCAGGCGGCTGCCGTTGCCGGGGTTGGACGTCGCCTTGAGTCCCAGGGGTCGGATGATGCGGTCGCGCACCTCGTCCTCGTACGGCCTGCCGCCGATCTTCTCGACGACCAGCGCGGCCAGGACGTCGTTGGTGTGGGAGAACGCGTGCCTGGAACCGGGCTCGAACAGCGGCTCGTGGGCGAGGGCCACCTTCACGCGCTGCTCGGGCGTCAGCGTGTCGTACCGGTGCTGGAGGAAGCCGTCGCCGAACACGTACGTCTCGTCGTACTCGGTGTCGGTGAGGTAGTCGAACAGACCGCTGGTGTGGTTGAGAAGCTGCCGTACGGTGATCTTGCGGCCGTCGTTGCCGTTGCCCGACACCAAGTCCGGCAGGTAACGGTCCACGGTGTCGTCGAGGCTGAGTCTCTTCTCCGCCTCCATCTGGAGGAGGACGGTTGCCACGAACGTGTCGGTGATGCTGCCGACGCGGAAGCGGTCGTTCTTGCCGCGCGGCGCACCCGTCTTCAGGTTGCCGACGCCCGATGCCGACTTCCAGACTCCGGCGGCATCGCGTGCTTCGGCGGTGATGCCGGGGACACCGGCTTTCACGGCCGCGTCCATCGCGCGCTGTGTGCCTTGATGGCCGACCGACGCGGAGGCCGTGTCCCGCGACGCCTGGGCGGGACCCGTGAAGGCGGTGGCCGCCATCGCGACCGCTGCCAGACCGACCACGCCGGCCCTTGATCTCTTCCGTATCGCCATTCCGCGCTCCTGGGAGTCGTCTGTGTGCCGTGCTCGTGCGGTGCCGCCGGCGGCAGCGTAGGTCACAGGTGTCGCGTGCAGGGCGTTCGAGCACCAAAAGTCAGGCGGTGGCCGGGTGTTGAGCGAAACGCACGGGTTCCGGCGGGGGCCTCCCGGCCCCCGGGACGCGGCCGGGGTCGCCTCGTCCCTCGGCACTCCGGCTTGCCCCGCTCCCACGGCCCCGCCTAGCCTGACTTTGTGCCGCAACTAAACAAACCCCGATCGCACAGCGTCGTGCCGGGTGGCAGCCTCGACCTGGTCCGCCTCCGTGTCGCTCTCACCGCCTTCTTCGCCCTCGACGGCTTCGTCTTCGCGGGCTGGGTCGTCCGTATCCCCGCCATCAAGCAGCAGACCGACGCCTCGACCAGCGCCCTGGGCCTCGCCCTCCTCGGCGTCTCCGCGGGCGCCGTCGTCACCATGACCCTGACCGGGCGGCTGTGCCGTCGCCACGGCAGCCATCCGGTCACCGTGGTCTGCGCCGTCCTGCTGTCCCTCAGCGTCAGCCTGCCGCCGCTGACCCACTCCGCGGCCGCCCTCGGCGCCGTACTCCTGCTCTTCGGCGCCGCCTACGGCGGCATCAACGTCGCGTTCAACAGCGCCGCCGTCGACCTGGTGGCCGCGTTGCGGCGACCCATCATGCCCACGTTCCACGCCGCGTTCAGTCTCGGCGGCATGACCGGCGCCGGTCTCGGCGGTCTGGTCGCCGGCACCCTCTCCCCCGCGCGCCATCTGCTCGGCCTCACGCTGATCGGGCTGCTCGTCACGGCCGTCGCCGGACGCGTCCTGCTGCGGCTGGAGCCGCCCGCGCCCGCGGACCGCACCCGCGCCGCGCAGCCGGAGACGGACCGGGCCGCACCGCGCTGGGCCGGCGGCAGGGGGCTGGTCGTGGTCCTCGGGCTGGTCGCGCTGTGCACCGCCTACGGCGAGGGCGCCATGGCCGACTGGGGCGCGCTCCACCTCCAGCAGGACCTCGCGGCGTCCTCCGGCGTGGCAGCGGCCGGGTACTCGTGCTTCGCGCTGGCCATGACCGTGGGCCGGGCCACCGGCACGACTCTTCTGGAGCGCCTCGGCCGCGCCCGCACGGTGATCGCCGGCGGCACGGTCGCGGCGGCGGGCATGCTGCTCGGCTCTCTGGCGCCCTATGTGTGGCTCGCGCTGATCGGCTTCGCCGTCACCGGGCTCGGCCTGGCCAACCTCTTCCCGGTCGCCGTGGAGCGGGCGGGCGCACTGACCGGTCCGTCCGGCGTGGCCGTCGCTTCGACACTGGGGTACGGAGGCATGCTGCTCGGGCCGCCCGCGATCGGGTTCATGGCCGCCTGGTTCTCCCTGCCGGTCGCCCTCACCAGCGTGGCGGCGCTGGCCGCCGTCGCCGCCGCCATCGGGGTGTCCACGCGAGGGGCCATGGGCGGCTGAGGGAGCGCCGAACGGGGCGGGAGCTCCTCGACGCACCTAAGACACACGCGCACCCCTGCCCCCGGGAGAGCGCCCGCCGTCCACCACTCGGAAGTACCGGCCGGCGGGCGCGCTCCATCCGGCACACTCACACCCATGGACACTGCCGACTTCCTTCAGACCCTGGACCGGGAGGGCCGGTTGCTCGCGGCGGCCGCTGCCGCGGCGGGGACCGATGCCAAGGTGCCGAGCTGCCCGGAGTGGCAGGTGCGTGACCTGCTGCGGCACACCGGCGCGGTGCACCGGTGGGCCGCGGCCTTCGTCGCCGACGCACTCACCGAACCTCGCCCCTTCGGCGACCTCCCCGAACTGGACGGCGCCGAACTGGTCGGCTGGTACCGGGACAGTCACCGCCTGCTGGTCGACACCTTGGCCGCCGCGCCCGCCGACGTGGAGTGCTGGACCTTCCTCCCGGCACCCAGCCCGTCACCGCTGGCATTCTGGACACGCCGGCAGGCGCACGAGACGGCCGTGCACCGGTACGACGCCGAGGCCGCGCGTGGCGGTACCGTGTCGCCGATCGCGCCGGACTTCGCGGTGGACGGCATCGACGAGCTGCTGCGCGGGTTCCACGCCCGCTCCAGGAGCCGCCTGCGCACGCCGGAGCCGCGCGTGCTGCGGGTGCGCGCGCTGGACGCGGGGGCGGACGCGGTGTGGACCGTACGGCTCACGGCCAAGCCGCCGGTGACCGTGCGCGAGGAGAGCGGCACGGCGGCGGCCGAACTGTCCGGGCCCGCCGACGAGTTGTATCTGGCTCTGTGGAACCGCCGGCCGCTGCCGAACGTGTCCGGCGACCACTCCCTCGCCGCCCTGTGGCTGGAGAAGAGCGCGATCTGACGCCTTTTCAGTCGGCGTCGGCCAGCATCCGGGTCAGTACCGCGCGCTGTACCGGCCGCACCTCGCCGTGCAGCGCGCACCCCTTCGCGGTGAGCGCCACGCGCACCCCGCGCCGGTCCTCGGCACACATGGCGCGCTCGACCAGACCGTCCTTCTCCAGGCGGCCGATGAGCCGGGACAGCGCGCTCTGGCTGAGATGGACGCGCTCGGAGATCTCCTGCACACGGCGGGCACAGCCACCGTCCGCCGCCTCCTCGGCCAGCAGATCGAGGACCTCGAAGTCGCTGGCGCACAGCCCGTGTCCGTGCAGCGCCCGGTCCAGTTCGCACTGGGTGCGGGCGTGCAGGGCGAGGATCTCCCGCCACTGCTCCGCGAGCGCCTGATCGGCCCTGTTCGACGCCATGAGCGCAAGGTAGCAGAGAAAGAAGATTGTTGCATCGGAATTAAATGCGTTTGCATCTCATGCATACGCATGTAGTGTCGTCGGCATGACCTCTCCGCTCACCTCCTCCGCGCCGTCCGCGGCCGTTCGCTGGACTCCCCGGCTGTGGGGCACCCTGCTGGTGCTCTGCGCGGCGATGTTCCTGGACGCGCTGGACGTGTCGATGGTCGGCGTCGCACTGCCGTCCATCGGCTCCGACCTCCACCTGTCCACGTCGACGCTGCAATGGATCGTCAGCGGTTACATCCTCGGCTACGGCGGCCTGCTCCTCCTCGGCGGCCGCACCGCCGACCTGCTCGGCCGGCGCCAGGTGTTCCTCGCCGCCCTCGGGGTCTTCGCGCTCGCCTCGCTGCTCGGCGGGCTGGTGGACTCCGGTCCGCTGCTGATCGCCAGCCGTTTCGTCAAGGGCCTGAGCGCGGCCTTCACGGCACCGGCCGGCCTGTCGATCATCACCACGACTTTCCCCGAGGGCCCGCTGCGCAACCGCGCCCTGTCCATCTACACCACCTGCGCCGCCACCGGCTTCTCCATGGGCCTGGTCCTCTCAGGCCTGCTCACCGAGGCCAGCTGGCGCTTCACCATGCTGCTCCCCGCGCCGATCGCGCTCGTCGCCCTGCTCGCCGGTCTGCGGCTGCTGCCGCGCAGCGCCCGCGAGCAGAACCACGACGGCTACGACATCCCGGGCGCCGTCCTCGGCACCGCGTCGATGCTGCTGCTGGTGTTCACCGTCGTCCAGGCCCCTCAGGCCGGCTGGGCCTCGGCCCGCACCCTGCTGTCCTTCCTCACCGTCGCGGTGCTGCTGACCGCCTTCGTCCTGGTGGAGCGGCGCTCGCCAGGCCCGCTGATCCGGCTGGGCGTGCTGCGCTCGGGCAGCCAGGTCCGCGCCCAGCTCGGCGCGATCGCCTTCTTCGGCAGTTACGTGGGCTTCCAGTTCCTGACGACGCTGTACATGCAGTCCCTGCTCGGCTGGTCGGCACTGCACACGGCCCTCGCCTTCCTCCCGGCGGGCGTGCTGGTGGCGGTGTCCTCGACCAAGGTCGGCGCGATCGTCGACCGGTTCGGCACCCCGCGCCTGATCGCCACGGGCTTCACCTTCATGGTCCTCGGCTACGCGCTGTTCCTGCGCGTCGACCTCGACCCGGTGTACGCGGCCGTGATCCTGCCGTCCATGCTGCTGATCGGCGCGGCCTGCGCGCTGGTCTTCCCGTCGCTCAACATCCAGGCCACCAACGGGGTCGAGGACCACGAGCAGGGCATGGTCTCCGGTCTGCTCAACACCTCGGTACAGGTGGGCGGGGCGATCTTCCTGGCGGTGGTCACGGCCGTGGTGACCGCGGGCGCCCCCGTGCACGCCACCCCGCAGGCCGTCCTCGACAGCTACCGGCCCGGCTTCCTGGTCGTCACGGCCGTCGCGGCGGCCGGCCTGCTGATCACGCTCACCGGTCTGCGCGGCCGTCGCACCCCGCAGTCCCTCGTGGTCGCCAGGTCCACCGTGGAGGAGGCGAGCGCGGATCGCGTGGCGGTCCGTGACTAGGGGGGAGCCTCCCGGCGTGCGCCCGGCGGGGCCGATTGCCCCGCCGGGCGCGTGTCTGTGAAGCTGACGGGATGCACGCACACGGGGGACGCCGCACCAAGGCACAACGGGACGCGGCGACGGTCGAGACCGGTTACGCGCTGGTGAGCGCCGCCTTCGCGGCGGCGGTGCTGTTCGGGGCCCTCGCCGGGCCCGCGCTCCTGTTCGATCTGCCGCACCTGCTGTCCACGGCGCTGCTGCGGCTCGGGGCGGCGGTCGCGCCGGTCGTGTTCATGGCCCGGGTGATCAGCGTGCTGGTGCGCTTCCGGCAGGCGGCTCAGCCCAGCCAGCCGGGCCGCACCAACCCGGACTCATAGGCGAGCACGACGAGTTGGGCTCGGTCGCGCGCGCCCAGCTTCACCATCGTGCGGCTCACATGGGTCTTGGCGGTGAGCGGGCTGACCACCAGCCGACGGGCGATCTCCTCGTTGGACAGACCGATGCCGACCAGCGCCATCACCTCCCGTTCCCGTTCGGTGAGCCGAGCCAGGGCGTCCGCCGCCGCGGGTTCCTTGGAGCGGGCCGCGAACTCGGCGATCAGCCGGCGGGTGACACCCGGCGACAGCAGCGCGTCACCCTGGACCACCGCCCGTACCGCGCGCAGCAGTTCGTCGGGTTCGGTGTCCTTCACCAGGAAGCCCGAGGCACCGGAGCGGATCGCCTCGAAGACGTACTCGTCCAGTTGGAAGGTGGTGAGCATGACCACCTTCACGTCCTTCAGCTCCGCGTCCGCGGTGATGCGCCGGGTCGCGGCGAGGCCGTCCAGCAGGGGCATGCGGATGTCCATCAGGACGACGGCCGGGCGCAGTTCGCGCACCCGGCGCAGCGCCTCCTGACCGTCGGACGCCTCCCCGGCCACCTCGATGTCCGGCTGGGCGTCGAGCAACGCCCTGAAACCGGCCCGCACGAGCGACTGGTCGTCGGCGAGCAGTACCCGGATCACTGGACCTCCCTGATCTGCGACGGCAGTACCGCGAGCACCCGGAAGCCGCCGTCGGGGCGCGGGCCCGCCTCGATGGTGCCCCCGAGGGCGGCCGCCCGTTCCCGCATGCCGGCCAGGCCGTTCCCGCTGCCTCCGGCGTCGGCGCCGGTGGCGGGCCCGTCGTCGTCGATGCGCAGCCGCAGCGCGTCGCCGTCATGGGCGAACCGCACGCGCGCGTGCCGCGATCCGGAGTGCCGTACGACGTTGGTCAGGGCCTCCTGCACGATACGGAAGGCGGCGAGGTCGGCGCCGGGCGGGAGCTTCGGTGGCTCGCCCTCGATCTCCACGGTCAGCCCGGCGGCAGCCGCCTGCTGCACCAGCTCCGGCAGCCGGTCCAGGCCGGGGGCGGGGGCGCGCGGCGCGACGCCGGACGCGCGCAGGGTGTCGAGGACCTGGCGCACCTCGCCGAGGGCCTCCTTACTGGCGGCCTTGATGGTGGTGAGGGCGGTCCGCGCCTGCTCCGGGTCGCTGTCGAGCAGCGCGAGCCCCATGCCGGCCTGGACGTTGATGACGGAGATGCTGTGCGCGAGGACGTCGTGCAACTCGCGGGCGATGCGCAGCCGTTCGTCGTCCGCGCGGCGTCGCGCCGCCTCCAGCCGGTCGGCGCGCTCCCGCGCCCACTGCTCGCGCCGCACCCGCACCAGCTCGGACAGGGCGAGGATCGCCAGCCCCCAGGCGGCGATGCCGATCTCCTGATAGACGCCCGCGCCCTGGTCGCCCGAGGGCGGGAGCCAGCGGTAGAGCCAGAGGGCGACCAGGGCATGCCCGCCCCACAGCAGGCCGAGGGAGCCCCAGGCCGCCCACCGGTGCCCGGCGACGACCGCGCCGAAGCAGGCGACGGCCACGGTCAGGAAGACCGGCCCGTAGGGGTGGCCGCCGGCGAGGTGGACGAGGGTCGCCGCGGCGGTGCCGAAGGCCACGAACACCGGGTGCCGGTGGCGCCACAGGAGCAGGAGCGAGGCGACGAGCAGCAGCACGCGCGCGTAGCCGTCCAGGGGCACACGGTCGGGCTGGCTGTGCCCGGCGTAGTTGCTGCCGATCAGGACGACCGCGGTGAGCAGCGCGGTGGAGCGCCAGGGCCAGTGGGGCCGGTGCGGCTCCGCCCCGTCCGCGGCGCTCCGCCACGGCGGGCCGTGCCGCCACCACTGCCCGGGGGCGCGCTGGTCTTCCATGCAGGCCACCGTAGACGCCGCCGGGTGGCCCGGGCGTCAGCCGGACGAGGTGATCACACGTACTCCCGCGGAAGTACGACGGGCCTCCCGGTGACCTGCGACGCCACGCGACCCCGGGGCACGCTGGTGGTGCGCGCCGTGCCCGGCGCCAGCCGGCAGACGCCGGGCCGGATGCCCGGGACGCTCAGCGCAGCCCCACCGTGCGGGCCAGCCCCGTGACCGCATGCCGGAAGAAGGTCTCCCGGTCCTCCACCACCTTGTTGAACTGGCCGAACAACTCGAAGCTGACCAGCCCGAACAGCTGGGCCCAGGCCGCCACGAGGGCCGTGATCGCCTCGGCGGGCAGCTCGGGCGCGAGGTCGGCGGCCATGCGCTCGGCCTCGGCATGGAGCCCGGCGGCGAGGGAGAGGCCGGCGAGGCCGGAGCCCTCGTGGGCGTCCCGGACGATACCGATGAAGACCAGGCCGACGCGGGCGGCGGCCGGGACGGTGGTCTGCGGGGCGGCATAGCCCGGCACGGGCGAGCCGTAGATCAGCGCGTACTCGTGCGGGTGAGTGAGCGCCCAGCCGCGCACCGCCTCGCACACCGCCGTCCAGCGGGCGACGGGGGCCGCGTCGGCGGTGGCGTCCCGCGCCCGCTCCGCCGCCTCGCCGAGGGAGTCGTAGGCGTCGATGATCAGGGCGGTGAGCAGCTCGTCACGGCTGGGGAAGTAGCGGTACAGCGCCGAGGAGACCATGCCGAGCTCGCGGGCGACGGCCCGCAGCGAGAGCTTGGCCGCGCCCTCCTTCGCCAGCTGTCTGCGCGCCTCTTCCTTGATGGCTGCCGTGACTTCCTTCCTGGCCCGTGCGCGGGCGCCCTGTGCGGTGCTCATACCGGCAGTCTGCCACGAACCGAGAGCGGCGCACATGAATGAGAGCAGTGCTCTTGCACTGGAGCATCGCTTCCGCCACACTCGAGTCGAGCGAGAGCACCGCTCTCCCAAACCGTGGGGGTCACCATGTCGACACACGTCAAGAAGCCCGGCTGGCTCACCGTCAACGTCTTCAACCGGGCGGTCGCCTGGCTCACCCGGCGCGGCATCAGCGTGTGGGGCTCGCGGGTCCTCGCGGTGCGCGGGCGCAAGAGCGGACAGTGGCGCACGACTCCGGTGAACCTGCTGACGGTGGACGGCCGGCAGTACCTGCTCGCCCCGCGCGGCCACGTCCAGTGGACCCACAACATGCGGGCGGCCGGCGGCGGCGAGCTGCGGCTCGGCGAGCACGTGGACGTCTTCACCGCCACCGAGGTCGCCGACGACGACAAGGTCCCGCTGCTGCGGGCCTACCTCAAGCGCTGGAAGGCGGAGGTCGGAATCTTCTTCGACGGCGTCGGCCCCGACTCCCCGGACGAGGACCTGCGCCGCATCGCCCCCGACCACCCGGTCTTCCACATCACGGTCACGGGCTGAACCACCGTCACCGCCGACCGGAATCCGTTCCCGCCACGACCGGACCGGCGCCGCCCCCCATCGGCCCGGTCCTCGCAGGGCCCGCCCGGGGCCGTCAGGAACCGGCAGGCTCCTCGACCGGAGCCGGCTGCCCACGGTCCAGCGCGGTCAGGGCGCGCTGGGCGAACGGGTGCGTGCGGACGAGCTCGCCCAGCGAGGTCGATCCCTGGGTGATGTCCCGGAACGCCCTCCATGCCGGGCGGAAGCCGGTGAGGGCCGCGTGGAAGAGGCCGGGGCGCTTCTCGAACGCGGCCAGCATCCGCTTGCCGACGCTCATCTCGACGCCGAGCCCGGCCTTGATCGCGAACGCGTAGTTCAGGGCCTGGCGCCGGGTGTCGACCGCGTCGTGCGCCTCGGCGATGCGGACCGCCCACTCCCCCGCGAGCCGGCCGGAGCGCAGGGCGAAGGAGATGCCCTCGCGGGTCCAGGGCTCCAGCAGTCCGGCCGCGTCACCGCAGACCAGCACCCGCCCCCGGGACAGCGGCGAGTCGTCGGCGCGGCAGCGGGTCAGATGCCCGGAGGAGACGGCGGGCTCGAAACCGGACAGGCCCAGCCGGGCGACGAAGTCCTCCAAGTACCGCTTGGTGGCGGCACCTTCACCGCGCGCCGAGATCACGCCGACCGTCAGCGTGTCTCCCTTGGGGAACACCCAGCCGTAACTGCCCGGCATCGGGCCCCAGTCGATGAGCACCCTGCCCTTCCAGTCCTCGGCGACCGGCTCCGGGACCGGGATCTCCGCCTCCAGGCCGAGGTCCACCTGGTCCAGCTTCACTCCGACGTGGGCTCCTATGCGGCTGGCGCTGCCGTCGGCACCGACGACCGCGCGGGCCAGCACCGTCTCACCGCCCTGGAGGACGACGGCCACCGTGCGCCGGTCGGGGACCGCCGAGCCGTGCTGCTCCACGCGCTGCACCGTGACGCCCGTGCGCAGCTCAGCGCCCGCCTTCTGGGCGTGCTCGACCAGCTGCTGGTCGAAGTCGGGCCGGTTGATCAGGCCGAACAGCATCTGCTTGGAGCGGCGGGTGCGGGTGAAGCGGCCGTTGTTCGAGAAGGTGACGGCATGCACCCGGTCGCGCAGGGGCAGCTCGAAGCCGGGCGGCAGCGCGTCGCGCGAGGGGCCGATGATGCCGCCGCCGCAGGTCTTGTAACGGGGCAGCTCGGCCTTCTCCAGCAACAGCACGCGCCGTCCCGCTACAGCCGCCGCGTAGGCGGCCGAGGCCCCCGCGGGTCCCGCGCCCACCACGACGACGTCCCACACCCGCTGCACGTCGTCCGCCGAAGAGTTCTCGCCGCTCACGATGGTCTACTGCTCCGATCAAGCCGCTGCCGTAGTGTCCCTGGCATCCTACGGCGGCCGTCGTCGCAGACCCCTGTGGGAGTATCGGGGGCACACCCTGTTCCAGCTGTTCAACGTCGCACCCACGAGGAGCGTGCCCATGTCGTCGAATCCGGTCGCCGAGACCGTCGCCTCGCTGATGCCCCGCGCCAAGGCGGAGCTGGCCGAGCTGGTCGCCTTCAAGTCGGTGGCGGACTTCACGCAGTTCCCGAAGAGCGAGAGCGAGGCCGCCGCGAGCTGGATCGCCGACGCGCTGCGCGCCGAGGGCTTCGTCGACGTGGCCCTGCTCGACACCCCGGACGGCACGCAGTCGGTGTACGGCTACCTGCCGGGCCCAGAGGGCGCTAAAACGGTTCTTCTCTACGCCCACTACGACGTGCAGCCCCCGCTGGACGAGGCCGGCTGGACCAGCCCGCCGTTCGAGCTGACCGAGCGCGACGGCCGCTGGTACGGCCGCGGCGCCGCCGACTGCAAGGGCGGCGTGATCATGCACCTGCTCGCGCTGCGCGCCCTGAAGGCCAACGGCGGCGTCCCGGTGAACATCAAGATCATCGCCGAGGGCTCGGAGGAGCAGGGCACGGGCGGCCTGGAGCGGTACGCCGAGGAGCACCCCGAGCTGCTCGAGGCCGACACCATCGTGATCGGCGACGCCGGCAACTTCCGCGTCGGCCTGCCCACGGTCACCACCACCCTGCGCGGCATGACCCTGGTCCGGGTCAGGATCGACACCCTCGCGGGCAACCTGCACTCCGGCCAGTTCGGCGGCGCCGCCCCGGACGCGCTCGCCGCGCTCGTCCGCGTGCTGGACTCGCTGCGCGCCGAGGACGGCTCGACCACGGTCGACGGGCTCGACGCCACGGGAACGTGGGACGGCCTGGAGTACGCCGAGGAGCAGTTCCGCGCGGACGCCAAGGTGCTCGACGGCGTCGGGCTGATCGGCGACGGCTCGGTCGCCGACCGTCTCTGGGCCCGTCCGGCCGTCACCGTCCTCGGCATCGACTGCCCGCCGGTCGTCGGCGCCACCCCGTCCGTGCACGCCGGCGCCCGCGCCCTGATCAGCCTGCGGGTGCCGCCGGGCGTGGACGCCGCGGAGGCCACCAAGCTGCTGCAGGCACACATCCAGACCCACACCCCCTGGGGCGCCCGGGTCACCACGGAGCAGGTCGGCCAGGGCCAGGCCTTCCGCGCCGACGCCACCAGCCCGGCCTACCAGGCGATGGCCGACGCGATGGCGGTCGCCTACCCGGGTGAGACCATGCAGTACGCCGGTGAGGGCGGCTCCATCCCGCTGTGCAACACCCTGGCCGGCCTGTACCCGCAGGCGGAGATCCTGCTCATCGGCCTGAGCGAGCCCGAGGCGCAGATCCACGCGGTCAACGAGAGCGTCCACCCGCAGGAGCTGGAGCGGCTGTCCGTCGCCGAGGCGCTGTTCCTGCGCAACTACGCGGGCTGAACCCTTCTGCCTCCGGCAGAGCGCCCTCGCCCACGGGCGGGGGCGCCGCCTACGGTCGGCGCATGGACGTCATCGAGCTGCTGCCCCGGCTGCACCTGTTGCGTTTTCCCGTCGGCCAGGCCTATCTCTGGCGCGACGACGGCGGGCTGACGCTGATCGACGCGGGCACCATCGGTGCGGGACGCGCGATCGCCGAGGCCGTCGAGGAACTCGGCCACGCACCCGGGGACGTACGGCGGATCGTGCTGACCCACTTCCACGAGGACCATGCGGGCGGGGCGGGCGAATTCGCCGCGCTGAGCGGTGGCGAGGTGCTGGCGCACCACCTGGACGCGCCGTTCGTCCGGGGTCGGCTCCCCGGCCCTTCCCCGCGGTTCGAGGAGTGGGAACTGCCGATCCACGCGGCCGCGGCCGAGCTCCTTCCCGACGGTACGCCGGTGCCGCCCGCCGCGGTCACCGGTGTCTCGGACGGTGATGTGCTGGACTTCGGCGGGGGCGCCCGGGTGATCCACGTGCCGGGGCACACGGACGGAAGCATCGCGCTGTTCCTGCCGACGGAGGGTGTGCTGTTCACCGGGGACACGGTGGCGGCCTCGCCGGCCGACGGATCGGTGATGCCGGGCGTCTTCAACGTCGACCGGCCGCAGCTCCTCGCCTCTCTCGGCCGGCTGGCCGAACTGGACGCCGAGGTGGCGTGCTTCGGGCACGGCGACCCGCTCGTGGCGGGCGCCGCCGCCGCGCTGCGCGAGGTGGCCGGCTCCCGCTGATCACACGGCTGCCGGCGACCGGCTCAGCCGACCGGCACCCCGGCCTCCAGATACAGCGCGGACCCGCGCTCCCGGGCCCGCAGTGCCCAGCGCAACCGCTCGTAGCGGACCGGTGGCAGCATCCCGGCGGCCTCCTGCTCGGTGGCGAAGCGCCAGCCGCGCAGCTCCGGGCCCGGCAGCAGCACCCGGGACGCCTCGCCGGACTCCAGCCGGCCGCCGTCGAACAGCAGCCGCAACCCGCCGAAGCCGGGCGGTACCGGCCGTTCCCAGTCGACCACGAGCAGCCGGGGCACTTCCCGCAGCCGTATCCCGGTCTCCTCGGCGACCTCGCGCATCCCGGCCCGCGCCGGTGCCTCCCCGCGCTCCACCACCCCGCCGGGGAACTCCCAGCCCGGCTTGTAGGTGGGGTCCACGAGCAGCACCCGGTCCTGCTCGTCGAAGAGCAGCACGCCGGCGGCCAGGGTCTCGGCGGTCGGCTCGGGGGTCTGCACGATGTCACAGGGCGGTACGGCACCGCTGCCGACGGCGTCGGCGATGCGGACGGCGGTGGCGTACGGAGTGAGGGCGCTGGTGTCCACGAGGTACGCGTCGGCGGTCAGCCAGGAGCTGAGGGCGAGGCGGTAGGGCTCGATGTGGTCGTAGGCCCACTGCCGTATTCGCAGCTCGCCGTCGGGCAGGTCGGGCGGGACCTGCCGGCCGGCTATCCGCTCACGCAGGATCGTTTCAGCCGGGGCGAGCAGCAGATGGTGCACGGAGATCCTGCGGGCGGCGAGGCTGCCGAAGATCTCGTCGCGGTACTCCTGGCGGAGCAAGCTCATCGGCACCACGAGGGTCCCGCCGAGCTCGGCGAGCATCGCGGCAACCGTGTCGACGACGAGCCGGCGCCAGATCGGCAGGTCCTGGAAGTCCCCGACCTCGGCCAGTCGCTTGGCCGGCAGAAGGTGTGTGAGCCCCGCGCCGATGACCTCGGGGTCGAAGAGCGTGCTGTTCGGGATCAGCTCGATCAGCTCCCGTGCGGTGGTGGTCTTCCCCGCACCGAACGCGCCGTTGATCCAGACGACGGTCACGGACTCCCCCTCCTGTGTCGGCCCCCTGAGGCTTGCCCGCTCCACCCTGCCACGGAAACCCCGCCCCGGTGAGGGTGCCCGGCGTGCGTGCCGGTGCCCCCGGCCGCGGGGCCACCGGCACGCAACCACCGGGGGTCGGGGCTACTTGTGCCCGCCGAGGGCGTTGTCGCCGAAGGCCTTGTCGCTCACGCCGAAGCTGTCCAGGGTGACCGGTTGGCCTGCGGACTGCAGGGGATCGGAGACGTGGAGGCCGCCCAGGACGCCCTGGTCCGCCGCGTGGGAAGGGGTGACTGCGGCCACGACGAATCCGGTGGCCAGGCTGGCGATGGCGAGCATGCTGCGCTTTTTCATGCGCTGACCAACTGCGGATCGGGCCGGGGGTCACGCGCATACCCGCTGACCGGGTCACCGCGGGGCGCGCGGGCCTGCGCGTAGCCGGTGCGCGCGTCTCGCGCCCCCCCCCAGCGCGCCACCTGCCCGCCGTACCGCGAGCACGCCGGCGAGCACGCCCACCACCGGCGCCGCCGACGCGCCGCCCCGGCGCCGGCGCGCTGGACGACACCCTCACCACCCTGCGCGCCCAGGGTTTCCGGCTCGCTTCGGTGGAGGCCGTGGATCGCATCCGGCGCTGGTCCGCGGGAGCAAAGGACCCTCGGTCGCGGGGACCGGGCACCAGATGCCCGGCCGGCTCAGCGGCCGGACTCCGCAGGGCGCACCGAACGGCCGGCGGGCCGCTTCCCCGCCCGCCGCGCCCGCATGCCCGGCCGGCCGGAGCCGCCGCTGCCCGGCGTGGACCGCGCCGACGACGAGGTGTGAGCCCCTGAAGCCAACACATCCGAACACGCCGCTCCAGCCGAGGGACGGAAAGCCCCGGGCACAAAGGCGTTTGACGGGGTGTCAGGCCGCCGGAGACGCACCTCTTCCAACACGCTCCGACACGTCCTACCGTAAACGCGCACAGCCGGCACCTACATGTCGCCCAGGCAGCGCCATGTCGTCATCCGCGTCATCCACGTCATCCACGTTCGCGAGTCGGAGGAGCGTCAACGATGCGTCACCCTCACACCCGCACAACCCGCCGAAGAGTGGTCGGAGCGCTCACCGCGGGACTGCTGTGCGCGGCGGGCCCCGCCGCGCCGGCCGCCCTGGCAGCGCCCGCCCGCAGCGCCGCCGCCCCGCTGGCCGACGGCCTGGCCCTCACCCCACCCATGGGCTTCAACAACTGGAACTCCACCCACTGCCGTGCCGAATTCAACGAGAGCATGGTCAAGGGCATCGCCGACCTCTTCGTGGCCAAGGGCCTGAAGGACGCCGGCTACCAGTACGTCAACCTGGACGACTGCTGGGCGCTCCCGCAGCGCGACGCCGACGGCAAGCTGGTGCCCGACCCGGCACGCTTCCCGAACGGCATCAAGGCCGTGGCCGACTACGTGCACTCCAAAGGGCTCAAGCTCGGCATCTACACCAGCGCGGGCACCAAGACCTGCAACAGCGCCGGCTTCCCCGGCGCGCTGGGCCACGAGTACAGCGACGCCCGGCAGTTCGCCGACTGGGGGGTGGACTACCTGAAGTACGACAACTGCAACAACCAGGGCGTCGACGCCAAGCAGCGCTACACCACCATGCGCGACGCGCTCCGAGCGACCGGGCGGCCCATCGTCTACAGCATCTGCGAATGGGGCCAGAACAAACCCTGGGAGTGGGCCTCCGGCGTCGGCCACCTGTGGCGGACCACCGGTGACATCAGTGACAGCTGGTCCTCGATGCTGTCGATCCTGAAGCAGAACCTCCCGCTCGCGCCGTACGCCGGACCCGGCCACTGGAACGACCCGGACATGCTGGAGGTCGGCAACGGCGGCATGACCGACACGGAGTACCGCTCGCACTTCTCCCTCTGGTCGGTGATGGCCGCACCGCTGCTCATCGGCACCGACCTGCGCAAGGCCTCCCCGGCCACCGTCGACGTCCTGGACAACAGGGAGGTCATCGCCGTCGACCAGGACCCGCTGGGCAAGCAGGGCACGGTCGTCTCCTCCGCGGGCGGACGCTGGGTGATCGCCAAGGAGATGACGGACGGCAGCCGCGCGGTGGCCCTGTTCAACGAGTCCGGCACCGCCCAGCGGATCGCGACCGACGCCGCTGCCGTCGGCCTGCCCGACGCCGCCGCGTACACCCTGCGGGACCTGTGGCAGCACCGCAGCTACAACACCGCCGGTACCATCGCGGCCACCGTCCCCGCCCACGGCACGGTCCTGCTGCGCGTCTCTGCCGACCCGCACTGGGCCGCGCACCCGCCGGCCGCCGAACTGGGCCTGGACGGCAGCCCGTTGCTGGAGGCCGGTACCCCGGCCACGCTGACCAGCACCGTCACCGACCTCGGCCGCACCCCCGCGCGCCGGGTGTCCGTGTCCCTGACCGGCCCCGCCGGGTGGACCGTACGGCCGACGTCGGCGACCACGGCCGCCGCCCTCGCCACCGGCGGCAGCCTGCGCACCGGCTGGAACGTCACCGCGCCCGCCGGCACACCGACCGGCTCCTACGGCCTGACGCTCGAGGCGCGGTACGTCTCACCCGCCGGACAGCGCGTGACCGGCACGGTCCCGCTGACCGCCGCCGTCGTGGTCCGGCCACCGTCGGGGACGTCGTACCTGAGCGACCTGACCTGGCTGTCGGCGACCAGCGGCTGGGGACCGGTGGAACGGGACACCAGCAACGGGGAGAGCGCCGCGGGCGACGGCCACCCGATCACCGTCGGCGGCACGGTGTACGCCAAGGGCCTCGGCGTCCACGCGCCGAGCGACGTCTCCTTCTACACCGGCAAGGCCTGCGGAAGGCTCTCCGCGGATGTCGGCGTCGACGACGAGAAGGGCACGAAGGGCACCGTCACCTTCGAGGTCTGGGCGGACGGCACGAAGGTCGCCTCCACCGGTGTCCTGACCAACGCGATGCCCGCCCAGCCGCTCACGGCCGACGTCACCGGCGTGCAGGTGGTCCGCCTGGTGGTCACGGACGCCGGAGACGGCAACGACTCCGACCATGCGGACTGGGCGGATGCGCGCGTGAGTTGCTGACGCCGGGGCGGCACCGTCGTCCCCCGCGCCTCTGCCGGGTGCGCGTGTGGGGGGGCTGGTCGCGCCGTTCCCCGCGCCGCCTGGGGGGCTGCGGTGCCGGTGCCTGTCGAGGCGACTGCGGCCGGCACCGCCACCGCTCAGACCCCCGCCGTCGCGTCCGGCCGTCGCGCCAGCGCGGCGGCCGCCGCGCCGACCAGGCCCGCGTCCGTGCCCATCTGGGCCGGTGCGACGGTCAGGCGCTGGACGAAGGACAGGGTGGCGTAGTCGGTGAGTGCCTTGCGGAGAGGGGTGAGGAGGATGTCGCCGGCATTGCCCACTCCGCCGCCGATCACGGCGATGTCGATCTCGACCAGGGTCGCGGTGGCCGCGATACCGGCGGCCAGCGCCTGTGCCGCGCGCTCGAAGGAGGCCACGGCGACGGGGTCGCCCTCGCGGGCGGCGGCGGCCACCGCGGCCGCCGAGGCGTCACCGTCGGGGCCGGGCCGCCACCCCTGCTCCAGGGCGCGGCGGGCGATGTTGGGGCCGCTCGCGATCCGCTCCACGCAGCCGCGCGAGCCGCAGGGGCACGGGTCGCCGTCGAGGTCGACGCTGATGTGACCGATGTGCCCTGCGTTGCCGGTGGGACCAGGGTGCAACTGGCCGTTGAGGACCAGACCGCCGCCCACACCGGTCGACACGACCATGCACAGCGCGTTGTCGTGGCCGCGGGCGGCGCCCTGCCAGTGCTCGGCGGCGGTGATGGCCACACCGTCGCCGATCAGCTCGACCGGCAGCCCGCCGGTGGCCGCGCGGACCCGGTCGACCAGGGGGAAGTCCCGCCAGCCCGGCACGTTCACCGGACTGACGGTGCCCATCGAGGCGTCCACCGGGCCGGCGCTGCCGATGCCCACGGCGTCGGCGCGTCCCCACAGCGGCGACCCGGCGAGTTCGCCGAGCACCTCCTCGACGGCCCGCATGACCGTGTTGCCGTCCTGCTGGGCGGGCGTGCCGCGCTGAGCCCGCGCCAGTATCCGTCCGTCGCCGTCCACCAGGGCGCCGGCGATCTTGGTGCCGCCGATGTCCAGGGCCGCCACGAGGTCGGTGTGCATAAGAGTCAGATCTCCCCGTTGAAGCGTGTAAACCAAAGAGGGGCAGCCGGTCAACCGGTGGGGGCGCAGGCCGACATACAGCGGTGGACAGTCTCTCGCGCATCTGACAACGTTGTCCAGGCTCTATGCTCGACGCCACATCCTCATACAAACCACGGAACGGCGCACTACCCGGGGTGCACCACCCCGTACGCACTGGCACACCGCCCCGGAGGCACCGGCTCCGTGACCGAGACGGACGACAGGACAGGACGCCTCATCGTGCCCGAGACCACCCGCCGCGCAGACAGCCTTTCCGGCACCCGTTACGGCAACCGCCCGACGATGAAGGACGTGGCGGCACGGGCCGGGGTCGGTCTGAAGACGGTCTCGCGGGTGGTCAACGGCGAGCCCGGCGTCACCCCGGACACCGAGCGCCGCGTGCAGGAGGCGATCGACGCGCTGGGCTTCCGCCGCAACGACAGCGCCCGGGTCCTGCGCAAGGGCCGTACGGCGAGCATCGGGCTGGTGCTGGAGGACCTCGCCGACCCCTTCTACGGCCCGCTCAGCCGCGCCGTCGAGGAGGTGGCCCGGGCCCACGGGGCCCTGCTGATCAACGGCTCCAGCGCCGAGGATCCCGAGCGCGAGCAGGAGTTGGCGCTGGCGCTGTGCGCGCGGCGGGTGGACGGTCTCGTGGTGATCCCGGCCGGGGACGACCACCGCTATCTGGAACCGGAGATCAGGGCGGGTGTGGCGACCGTGTTCGTGGACCGTCCGGCCGGGCGCATCGACGCCGACGTGGTCCTCTCCGACAACTACGGCGGCGCCCGGGGCGGCGTCGCCCATCTCATCGCGCACGGCCACCGCCGGATCGGGTTCATCGGGGACATGCCCCGCATCCACACCGCCGCGGAGCGGCTGCGCGGCTACCGGGCGGCCATGGAGGATGCGGGGATACCGGTCGAGGACGCCTGGATGTCGCTCGGGGTGACCAGTCCGGATCGCGTGCGCCGGGCGGCGGAGGAGATGCTCTCCGGGCCCGCGCCCGTCACCGCGATCTTCGCGGGCAACAACCGGGTGACGGTCACCGTGATCCGGGTCCTCGCCGAGCACTCCCGCCCGGTCGCCCTGGTCGGCTTCGACGACATCGAGCTGGCCGATCTCCTCCAGCCGGGCGTCACGGTCGTCGCCCAGGACGCGGCCGCGCTCGGCCGCACCGCCGCCGAGCGCCTCTTCCGGCAGCTGGACGGCGAACTCGTGGCCCCGGAACGCATCGAGCTGCCCACCCGGCTGATCACCCGCGGCTCGGGCGAGCTGCCACCGGCCGACTGAGCCACCGGACCCGCCACGCCCGGGAACACCGGGGGCCGCGCGGGGCGAGCGGTGCCGGCCCGGTCCGCCGGCCGGCGGGCCGTGACCGGTCCCGCGACCTCTACTTCGCGGAGGCGGTGAGGTCGCCGCGCCGGGGCGTGGCGAAGCCCTCCAGGGCGGAGCGTGTCAGACCGGTGAGGCGGGCGACCTCGGCGATGTCGAGTGCGCCGCAGTCCAGGCCGCGCAGCAGATACCCGCTGAGGGCCTTGGCGGTGGCGGGCTCGTCCATGACGTCGCCACCGGTGCGGTTGGCGTAGCGGGCGAGGCGGGCGGCGGCCTGCTCGAATCCCTCGCGGTAGAAGGCGAAGACGGCGGCGTAGCGGGTCGGGATGTGGCCGGGGTGCATGTCCCAGCCCTGGTAGTAGGCGCGGGCGAGGGCGCGGCGGGTGAGGCCGTAGTGCAGGCGCCAGGCCTCGTGGACCTTGGCGGTCGGGCCGACCGGGAGGACGTTGGTCGAGCCGTCCGAGACCCGTACGCCGGTGCCCGCCGCCGCGACCTGCATGACCGCCTTGGCGTGGTCGGCGGCCGGGTGGTCGCCGGCCTGGTAGGCGGCGGAGACGCCGAGGCAGGCGCTGTAGTCGAAGGTGCCGTAGTGCAGGCCGGTGGCGCGGCCCCCGGCGGCCTGGATCATACGGGCGACGGTGGCGGTGCCGTCGGTGGCGAGGATGGACTGGCTGGTCTCGATCTGGATCTCGAATCCGAGACGTCCGGCGTCCAGGCCGTGGACCTTCTCGAAGGCCTCCAGGAGGCGGACGAAGGCGCCCACCTGCTCGGGGTAGGTGACCTTCGGCAGGGTGAGGACCAGGCCGCCGGGCAGGCCGCCGGCCTCCATCAGACCGGTGAGGAAGACGTCGAGGGTGCGGATGCCCCGGTCGCGCACCGCCGCTTCCATGCACTTCATGCGGATGCCCATGTACGGCGCCGCCGTGCCGTTGTCGTACGCCTGCGCGATCAGCCGGGCCGCACGAGCCGCCGTCTCGTCCTCCTCGGCGTCCGGGCGGGGGCCGTAGCCGTCCTCGAAGTCGACGCGCAGGTCTTCGATCGGCTCGCGTTCCAGCTTGGCGCGGACGCGGGAGTAGACCGGCTCGGCGAGCTCGTCGCACAGGCCGAGGACCGCGGCGAAGGAGGCGGCGTCGGGGGCGTGTTCGTCGAGGGCGGCGAGGGCCTGGTCGCCCCAGGAGCGGATGGTGTCGGCGGCGAAGGCGTCACCGGGGACGTAGACGGTGTGGACGGGCTGCCGGGTGCCGGGGTCCCCGGGGTAGCGGCGCTCCAGCTCCGCGTCGACCGGCGCGAGGGAGGCGCTGATCTCCTCGCGCACGGCACCCGCGAGGCTCGTCGCCACCTTCTCCTGCTGACCCATCCCACACCCTCCAGTTTTCCGCTCTACGGAATCAACAATCCGTAGAATGAAGTTATCCGTGCGGTTGTCCGATGGTCAACACCCGTCCGGTCCCCGGTCGGCCTTCGACGGATCGCCACCAGGATGCACCGAGGCCCCGGTGACCGCGCGGGTCGCCGGGGCCTCGGAGGGGCCTGGGCCGGGATCAGCCCTTGCGGGCCTTGATCTCCTCGGTCAGCTGCGGGACGACGTCGAACAGGTCGCCGACGACGCCGTAGTCGACCAGCTCGAAGATCGGGGCCTCGGCGTCCTTGTTGACGGCCACGATCGTCTTGGAGGTCTGCATACCGGCGCGGTGCTGGATGGCGCCGGAGATGCCGTTGGCGATGTACAGCTGCGGCGAGACCGACTTGCCGGTCTGGCCGACCTGGTTGGTGTGCGGGTACCAGCCGGCGTCGACGGCGGCACGCGAGGCGCCGACGGCCGCGCCGAGGGAGTCGGCGAGCGCCTCGATGATCGAGAAGTTCTCCGCGCCGTTGACGCCACGGCCACCGGAGACCACGATCGCGGCCTCGGTCAGCTCCGGACGCCCGGTGGACTCACGCGGCGTACGGCCGGTGATCTTCGTGCCCGTCGCCTTCTCGGAGAACGACACGGACAGGGCCTCGACGCTGCCGGCGGCAGGAGCTGCCTCCACGGCCGCGCTGTTGGGCTTGACCGTGATGACCGGGGTGCCCTTGATGACGCGGGACTTGGTGGTGAAGGACGCGGCGAACACCGACTGGGTGGCCACCGGACCCTCGTCGCCGGCCTCCAGGTCGACGGCGTCGGTGATGATGCCGGAGCCGATGCGCAGCGCCAGACGCGCGGCGATCTCCTTGCCCTCGGCGGAGGACGGGACCAGGACGGCGGCCGGGGAAACGGCCTCGTAGGCGGCCTGCAGGGCGTCCACCTTCGGCACGACCAGGTACTCGGCGTACTCGGTCGCGTCGTGGGTGAGGACCTTCACCGCGCCGTGCTCGGCGAGCGTGGCGGCGGTGTCGGCGGCGCCGTTGCCGAGGGCGACGGCGACGGGCTCGCCGATGCGGCGGGCCAGGGTCAGCAGCTCCAGGGTGGGCTTGCGGACGGCACCGTCCACGTGGTCGACGTAGACGAGGACTTCAGCCATGGGATTGCTCTCCTGCGTAACGAAGTTGAGGGGCGGTCAGCGGGTGCGAGCCCTTAGATGAACTTCTGGCTCGCGAGGAACTCAGCGAGCTGCTTGCCGCCCTCGCCCTCGTCCTTGACGATGGTGCCGGCCGTGCGCGCCGGGCGCTCGTTCGCGGCCTCGACCTTGGTGAACGCCCCGTCCAGGCCGACCTCTTCGGCCTCGATGTCCAGGTCGGACAGGTCCCAGGACTCCACCGGCTTCTTCTTGGCCGCCATGATGCCCTTGAAGGACGGGTAACGGGCCTCGCCCGACTGGTCGGTGACGGAGACGAGCGCCGGGAGCGAAGCCTCGAGCTGCTCGGAGGCGGCGTCGCCGTCGCGGCGGCCCTTGACCACGCCGTCCTCGACCGAGACCTCGGACAGCAGGGTGACCTGCGGGACGCCCAGACGCTCGGCGACCAGCGCGGGGACGACACCCATGGTGCCGTCGGTGGAGGCCATGCCGGAGACGACCAGGTCGAAGCCGGCCTTCTCGATCGCCTTGGCCAGCACCAGCGAGGTGCCGATGGCGTCGGTGCCGTGCAGGTCGTCGTCCTCGACGTGGATGGCCTTGTCGGCACCCATGGACAGCGCCTTGCGCAGCGCGTCCTTGGCGTCCTCCGGGCCGATGGTCAGGACGGTGACCTCGGCGTCGTCCGCGTCCTCCGCGATCTGCAGCGCCTGCTCCACCGCATACTCGTCCAGCTCGGAGAGCAGACCGTCCACGTCGTCGCGGTCGACGGTCAGGTCATCGGCGAAGTGCCGGTCGCCAGTGGCGTCGGGCACGTACTTCACAGTGACAACGATCCTCAAGCTCACGCCGGCTCTCCTACTGCATCGTCATTTCCGGGCTGCCTCTTGCACGCAGCATAGGCGCCTCAAGCGGCCGATCCCGGTCGGGGCGTCCGCGCGCTCCGACCGAAATATTACTCGTCAGTACACCCAGTTCATGCCCGCTAAGCAAGCGCTTTGAACTGTGACCTTCGCAACGCAGCGTAACCGGAACTCGACGCGCGCGCAGGAGACGGCGGCGTGATCAATCCCGCAGGCCGTTGAAGCGCCCCTGGTGGTAGAGGAGCGGGCGGCCGGAGCCGGAAGGGTCACCCAGAACGACCTCGGCGAGCACGATCCGGTGATCACCGGCCGGGACCCGGGCGACGATCCGGCAGACCAGCCAGGCGAGCACGTCGTCGAGCACCGGTACGCCTTCCGGGCCCTCCCGCCAGGTGGTGGGCGCGCCGAAGCGGTCGGCGCCGCTGCGGGCGAAGGTGGCGGCCAGTTCGCTCTGGTGCTCGCCGAGTATGTGGACGCCGATGTGGTCCGTCTCGGCCACCGCGGGCCAGCTGGAGGCGCCCGTGCCGATGCCGAAGGAGATGAGCGGGGGCTCTGCGGAGACGGAGGTGAGCGAGGTGGCGGTGAAGCCGACCGGGCCGGAGTCACCGCGCGCGGTGATCACCGCCACACCGGCGGCGTGCCGGCGGAAGGTGGAGCGCAAGAGGTCGGGGGAGGCGAGCTGAACGGTGCCGAGGTCGGGCGAGGCCGTCATGGAGTTGTCCTTCTGCTGGAGGTCGCGAGCTGGTCCGTCGGTGCTCAACAGTCCGGACAGGTGGCGCTCGCGGTGCGGGCGAGGTCCACGTGGGCCCGCCCGTAGAGAAGGAGATCGATCGGCATACGGTCAGGCTGACGATACGTGGTGCGCCCAGTCAAGTACGGTCCGGCATCTGGGAGCAGGCTCACCCTTCCTGACACCCCCTCATACGGCCTCCCCCAGCGCCGCGATGACGTCGGCCTTGCGGGGCTGCCCCGTGGCGCGCCGCACCACCCGGCCACCGGAGTCGAGGACCAGCACGGTGGGCGTCTTCAGGATGTCCAGTGCGCGTACGAGGTCCAGACGGGCCTCGGCGTCGATCTCGACGTGGGTCACCCCCGGAACCATCTCGGCGACCTCGCCGAGCACGCGCCGGGTGGCCCGGCAGGGCGCGCAGAAGGCGCTGGAGAACTGGACCAGCGTTGCCCGCTCACCGAGGTCGCCGCCCAGTTCGGCCGGCCCCAGCCGCTTGCCCTCGTCCCGCCCGCGCACCCGTACTCTCCCGCTCCGCCGCTTGTGCAGCACTCCCGCGGCGCTCGCCACGACGAGCACCGCCACACACACCACCAGTCCCGTCATGATGTGCACAAGCATTCACGAGACTGCAAAGATTCCCGCCTCCCGCGGGAGTTCCCGTTGCGGAATGCTTGATTCATGGACATCGACGCGAGGGGGCCGCGCTTCGGGGCGGCCGTGACGACGGTCGTTCTGGCCGTGGCACTGAGCCTGGACAACGCCTGGGTGCTGGGCTGGCAGACGCTGGCGTTCGCACTGGGCGCGGTCGCGGGTGTGCAACGGTCGCCGTACGGATGGGCGTTCCGCACGGCCGTGCGGCCGCGACTGGAGCCGCCCCGGGAGTTCGAGCCGCCGGAGCCGCCACGGTTCGCGCAGGCGGTGGGCCTGGTCTTCGCGGGGCTGGGGCTGGTCGGGTACACCGTGGGACCGCAGTGGCTGGGGCCGGCCGCGACGGGTGCCGCGCTCGCCGCCGCGTTCCTGAACGCGGCGTTCGGCTACTGCCTGGGGTGCGAGATGTTCCTGCTTCTGAAGAGAGCCACAGTACGGTCGGAGTAAAGGCAGGTTAAAGATCCGAGGTCGGGTATGGGCCGACGTGACGAGGATCTCGCCTTGGCGGGGCACCAGGACTGGCTACCGTTCCGTTCTTCGGGCACGATCTGCGATACGCCGTATACCTACGGCTGCGTAACTTTCCCGCCGGGAGCCCCCCCTTTCCCGAGCAGAGCAGAAAGGGTCCACCCCGCCCATGGCAGATCTGGTCTACCGTCCCGTCATCGGTTTCGCCAAGACGCTGTTCAAGGTCTGGGACCTGAAGATCGACTGCCAGGGGTCGGAGAACATCCCGCGTTCGGGCGGCGCCGTGCTGGTGAGCAATCACATCAGCTATCTGGACTTCGTCTTCAGCGGCCTGGCGGCCCTGCCCCAGAAGCGCCTGGTGCGCTTCATGGCCAAGGACTCCGTCTTCCGTCACAGGATCTCCGGCCCCCTGATGCGCGGCATGAAGCACATACCGGTGGACCGCGAGCAGGGTGAGGCGGCCTACGCGCACGCACTGGACTCGCTGCGCTCCGGTGAGGTCGTCGGGGTCTTCCCCGAGGCCACCATCTCGCAGTCGTTCACGCTGAAGAGCTTCAAGTCCGGTGCGGCCCGCCTCGCCCAGGACGCCGGCGTCCCGCTGATCCCGATGGCGGTCTGGGGGACCCAGCGGCTGTGGACGAAGGGCCACCCGCGCAACTTCAAGCGCAACCACCTGCCCGTCACCATCCGCGTCGGCGAGGCGGTCGAGGCTCCCCGCGACCAGTACGCGGGCGCGATCACCCGCCGGCTGCGCGAGCGCGTCCAGGAGCTGCTGGAGGCCGCCCAGCGCGCCTACCCGGGCCGCCCCAAGGGCCCCGAGGACTCCTGGTGGCTGCCCGCCCACCTGGGGGGTACGGCACCGACGCTGGAGCAGCTGCGGGCGGCCGAGACGCACTGACCTGCGGCGCCCCGGCCGGGTGGGGCCGGCGTCGGCGGTTCACGCCGGGTACCAGACGGTCTTCTCAGAGGGTGCCGGGCAGCGTCTTCCACAGATGCCGGCGGTCAGGGGCCGTCTTCAGCGCGTTCAGTACGGCCGGGTGGGGTGCGGCGTACAGGACCGGGTGGTCCAGCTCGCCGGCATCCGGATCGGGGATCCAGGCCAGTCGCTCGCCTTCCAGGGAGAACCGGGCGTCCACGCCCGGCTTGTTCCCGCGCGGGTCCTGCCGGTGCCAGGCGCCGCGGAAGCGGACGGCGACCAGGCCGTGCAGGCAGTGCCCGCTGCCCTCGTCGTGCGTCAGCCGCTGGTAGCACAGAGCCGTGGGGATGTCCTCCGCGCGCAACAGGGCGGCCAGCGCATGAGCCTTGGCATGGCAGATGCCCGTCCCCAGGATCAGCACGTCGGAGGCGCGCCAGGTGACGCGCGGGTCCCCGGCGTCCTGGGAGTGCGGGATGGTGTCGCGTACGAAGTCGAAGGCGGCGCGCGCATAGGCATACGAGTCGGCTGCTCCCGCGGCGAGCCGCTCCGCAGTCTGCCGGACCACGGGATGGTGATGGTCGATCACCTCGTCCGCGGCCAAATATGCGGACAGGTCAGCGGTGGCCTGAATCAGCTCCATGCCCGCAGAGCATAGGAATGCGATCACTCGAGCGTCAATGACTTTTCGAGTGACCGCATACCTATGCATATTCGGGGGCTAGCGCGCCATCTCCTCCTTGAGCGCGGCCACGAAGGTGTCGACGTCCTCCTCCGTGGTGTCGAAGGAGCACATCCAGCGCACCACTCCGGCGGCCTCGTCCCAGAAGTAGAACCGGAAGCGCTTCTGCAGGCGCTCGGAGACGTCGTGCGGGAGCCGGGCGAAGACGCCGTTGGCCTGCACGGGGTAGAGGATCTCCACGCCGTGCACGGCACGCACGCCCTCGGCGAGCCGCTGCGCCATCTCGTTGGCGTGCCGGGCGTTGCGCAGCCACAGGTCCTTCGACAGCAGCGCCTCCAGCTGCACCGAGACGAAGCGCATCTTCGAGGCCAGCTGCATCGACATCTTCCGCAGGTGCTTCATCCGCCGCACCGCGTCCTGGTTGAGGACCACGACCGCCTCGCCGAGGACGGCGCCGTTCTTGGTCCCGCCCAGCGAGAGGATGTCGACGCCGACCGCGCTGGTGAACGTCCGCATGGGCACGTTCAGCGAGGCGGCCGCGTTGGATATCCGGGAGCCGTCCAGGTGCACCCTCATGCCGCGCGCGTGGGCGTGCTCGCAGATCGCGCGGATCTCGTCCGGCGTGTAGAGGGTGCCCAGCTCCGTGCTCTGGGTGATCGAGACGACCTGAGGCATGGCGCGGTGCTCGTCCTCCCAGCCCCAGGCCTGCCGGTCGATCAGCTCGGGGGTGAGCTTGCCGTCGGGCGTGGGGATGGTGAGCAGCTTCAGGCCGCCCATGCGCTCGGGCGCGCCGCCCTCGTCGACGTTGATGTGCGCGCTCTCGGCGCAGATCACCGCGCCCCAGCGGTCGGTGACCGCCTGGAGTGCGACGACGTTCGCGCCCGTGCCGTTGAAGACCGGGAAGGCCTCCGCGCCGGCCCCGAAGTGGCTGCGGATGATCCGCTGGAGGTTCTCGGTGTACTCGTCCTCGCCGTACGCCACCTGGTGGCCGCCGTTGGCCAGGGCCAGGGCGGCCAGCACCTCCGGGTGGGCTCCGGCGTAGTTGTCACTGGCGAAACCGCGGACCTGCGGGTCGTGATGGCGACGCGCGTCGGTCTTGGGAGGGTTCACGGCTTCTCGGTCAGCCACAGGCGGTGTCCGTTCACTTCGGCGGCGGTCTTGCTCCAGACGCCCTCGATGGCCTCGGCGAGGTCCTTGACGTCCGTGAAGCCCGCGAACTTCGCGTTGGGGCGTTCGGCGCGCATCGCGTCGTGCACCAGCGCCTTCACCACCAGGATCGTAGCCGCCGCGTGCGGTCCCGCCTCACCCCCGGCCTTGCGGAACCCGTCGGCCATCGCGAGCGTCCAGGCCTCGGCGGCTGCCTTGGCCGCGGAGTACGCCGCGTTGCCCGCGGTCGGCTTCGAGGCGCCGGCGGCACTGATCAGCACGTAACGGCCGCGGTCGCTGCGCTGCAGAGCGTCGTGGAAGGCCAGGGAGGTGTGCTGCACGGTGCGGATCAGCAGCTTCTCCAGCAGGTCCCAGTCGCCGAGGTCGCTCTCGGCGAAGGTCGCGCTGCCGCGCCAGCCGCCGACCAGGTGGACCAGGCCGTCGACGCGGCCGTGGTCCTTCTCGATGCGCGCGGCCCAGTCACGGGTCGAGCCCAGGTCGAGCAGATCGACCTTCTCGCCGGTGACCGTGGCGCCGCCGCGCGCGTAGCGGGCCGCGTCCACGGCCTCGGCCAGGCGCTCCGGGTTGTTGTCCGAACCGACGACGGTCGCGCCGGCCTCGGCGAGCCGGATCAGCGCGGCGCGTCCCGCGGGTCCGCCCGCACCGGCGACCGCGATCACCGCGCCACTGAGAGCCCCGTTCCCCACCATGATGTTCCCCTCTTCAGCAGTGTTCCGGATGAGGCGGCCGCTCACGCGGCGACCGGCTCGGCGCTGTCCGCCGTGATGCCCTTGGTGGAAGCGATCACATTCTTCAGCTTCTTGGACAGGGCCTCGTAGAACATGCTCAGCGGAAACTCGTCCGGAAGCACGTCGTCCACGAGCTTGCGCGGCGGCTGGGTCAGGTCCAGGGCGTCCGGGCCCTTGGCCCACCGGGAGCCGGGGTGCGGGGCGAGGTAGGCGGAGACCAGCTCGTAGCCGGCGAACCAGTGCACCAGCTTCGGGCGGTCGATGCCGTCCTTGTAGAGCTTCTCGATCTCGGCGCACAGCTCGTTGGTGACCTGCGGGGCGCGTTCCCAGTCGATGGAGAGCTTGTTGTCGGTCCAGCGGACGACGTCGTGCTTGTGCAGGTAGGCGAAGAGCAGCTGGCCGCCGAGGCCGTCGTAGTTGCGGTTGCGGTCGCCGGTGACCGGGAAGCGGAACATCCGGTCGAAGAGCACCGCGTACTGCACGTCACGGGCCTGCGGGACGCCGTCGGCCTGGAGCTTCACGGCCTCCTTGAAGGCGGTGAGGTCGCAGCGCAGCTCCTCCAGGCCGTACATCCAGAACGGCTGACGCTGCTTGATCATGAACGGGTCGAACGGCAGGTCACCGTGGCTGTGGGTGCGGTCGTGGACCATGTCCCAGAGCACGAAGGCCTCTTCGCAGCGCTTCTGGTCGTGGACCATCGCGGCGATGTCCTCGGGCAGCTGAAGGCCCAGGATGTCGACGGCGGCCTCGGTGACCCGGCGGAAGCGGGCGGCCTCGCGGTCGCAGAAGATGCCACCCCAGGAGAAACGTTCCGGCGCCTGACGGACGGCAATGGTCTCCGGGAAGAGGACGGCCGAGTTGGTGTCGTAGCCGGAGGTGAAGTCCTCGAAGGTGATGCCGCAGAACAGCGGGTTGTCGTAGCGGGTGCGCTCCAGCTCGGCCAGCCACTCGGGCCAGACCATGCGCAGCACGACCGCCTCCAGGTTGCGGTCGGGGTTGCCGTTCTGCGTGTACATCGGGAAGACGACCAGGTGCTGCAGACCGTCCGCGCGGTTCGCGGCGGGCTGGAAGGCCAGCAGGGAGTCCAGGAAGTCGGGCACCTGGAAGCCACCCTCGGCCCAGCGGTGCAGGTCCTTCACCAGGGCCTGGTGGTAGGCATCGTCGTGCGGGAGCAGCGGGGACAGCTCCTCGACCGCGTCGACGACACGCCGCACGGCGGCCTCCGCGTCGGTCCTGGCCGGGGCACCCTCGGCCTCGAAGTCGATCGATCCGTCCTTGGACTGCCATGGCCGGATCTGCTCCACGGCATCCTTGAGCACGGGCCAGGCCGGGTGCTCAATCACCCTGGTCGACGAAGGAATCTGCTCCTCCACACCCGCCTGCACAAGAATTTCCGTCATGTCCCATCCTCCACGGGAGAAGCTCGCGTAAGGACACCGTATGCATACCCCGTTTCAGCCAGCAAGAGGGTCCTCGGGAAAATATTCCGTCCGACCCCTTGGTCACCGATGTTTTTCCTGCTGTAAACCGTGACGACGCTCACTTTCGCCGGGGATGGCCCCTGCTCGCGCGTGGACGCCGCGCGGTCAAGAGTGCGGAGACGCGCCCACGGGAGGGTGAGCGCGGGGGCGGATACCGGCCAGCTGACGGCCGCCACGCACCCGGATGCCTCATGCACGTGCGGGTTCATCGCGGGGCCCGGCCGTTAGGCTGCGACTCTGCCCGCGCGGACGACGGCGTCCGCCCGTTCCGCGCGCGCCGAGCCGCCGTCGACGGAACGGAGTCGAACCTTGAACTTCCTTACCATCGGTCACCGCGGGGTCATGGGTGTCGAGCCCGAGAACACCGTTCGTTCCTTCGTCGCCGCGCAGGACGCCGGCCTCGACGTCATCGAACTCGATCTGCATCTGAGCAAGGACGGCGCCCTCGTCGTCATGCACGACGCGGAGGTGGACCGCACGACCGACGGCACCGGGCCGATCGCCGACAAGACGCTCGCCGAGCTGCGCGCCCTGGACGCGGGGCACGGGGAGCGGGTACCGGTGTTCGAGGAGGTCGTGGTCGCGGTGCACACGCCGCTGCAGGCCGAGATCAAGGACGTCGCGGCAGCCCGGGCGCTCGCGGCGGTGATGCACGAGCGCGACCTGGTCGGGCGCGTGGAGGTGTCCTCCTTCCACGACGAGGCGATCGCCGAGATCGCCCGGCTGGTCCCGGGCGTGCGTACCGTGCTGGTCGCCAGTCGCTACGGCACCGACGTGGTGGAGCGGGCGGTGGCCGTGGGCGCGGCGACCGTCTCCCTCAACATCCGCCGGCTCACCCTGGAGGTGGTGGAGCACGCGCGCAAGTCCGGGCTGCGGATCATCGGCTGGGTCGTCAACACCCAGGATCATCTGCGGCTGGTGCGCGCCCTGGAGCTGGACGGCGCCACGACCGACTTTCCGGAGATCAAGCGCACGGGGCGCTTCACCGCGTAGGGGTCACGCGCACATGGTCATGCGAGCTTCTTGACCAGCAGCTCGAACTGCAGGTCGTCGCGCTGCGGGATGCCGAAGCGCTCGTCGCCGTACGGGAAGGGCGACATCTTTCCCGTACGGCGGTAGCCGCGGCGCTCGTACCAGGCGATCAGGTCGTCCCGGACGGAGATCACGGTCATGTGCATCTCGGTGACGCCCCACGTCTCGCGGACCTGCCGCTCGGCCTCCGCCATCACCGTCTTGCCCAGGCCCGCTCCCTGCAGCGTGGGGCTGACCGCGAACATGCCGAAGTAGGCGTGGTCGCCACGGTGTTCGAGCTGGCAGCAGGCGATGATCCGGCCGTCCCGCTCGACGGTCAGCAGCCGGCTGTCGGGCGACTTGATCACCTCCAGCACACCCTCGGGATCCGTCCGCCGGCCCTCCAGGATGTCCGCCTCGGTGGTCCAGCCGGCCCGGCTGGCCTCCCCGCGGTACGCCGACTCGATCAGCGCGACCAGCTCGTCGACATCGGCGTCGGTGGCTGCGCGGAAGGTGGGGCCGGTGGCGGGGGTTTCCATGAAGCGCTCTCCGATCTCGGGCGTGGCTGAGCCAGGGTCGAGGGTAACCCTGCCGCTAGGCTCCGCCTGCATGGTGCACGTACTCAGCAGCCGGACGCTGCTCACCCCCACCGACCCCGAGCGCTCCCGGGCCTTCTACGGCGAGCGGCTGGGGCTGTCCGTCTACCGCGAGTTCGGTACGGGGCCCGAACGCGGGACGGTGTACTTCCTCGGCGGCGGCTTCCTGGAGGTCTCCGGGAGGTCCGAGACACCGCCGTCGCTCGCGATCCGCCTGTGGCTGCAGGTCGACGACGTGACGGCCGCGCACGAGGAGCTGCGGGCCGCGGGAGTGGACATCCTCCGGCCGCCGGTCAAAGAGCCGTGGGGTCTGGTCGAGATGTGGATCGCCGACCCGGACGGCATCCGCATCGCACTGGTGGAGGTCCCGGCGGACCATCCGCTGCGCTACCGGCCGGGCATCTAGGGGCCTCGTCCCTTTCGGCTCCGGTCGGCTCCGGTCGACGCCGCCTCGCGGCGGACGAGCGGGGACCGGACGACGACGGTGCGGGAGAGGCCTGCGCCGGACAGGGCCGCCGCCGCACGGGCCCGACGGCGCACGGGCCCGACGGCGCACGGCCCGACGGCGCACGGCCCGACGGCGCGATCCGGCGACGAGGTCCGGGCGCACCCGGCCTGTCCGTGGGCCCGGCTCCGGCCGCGCGCATGCGGCTGCGGATGCCGAGCGGCTAGGTCCGGGCCTCGGCCTGCCGCTGAGGCGGAGCGAGGAGAGCATGGTCCGCCCTGTCGCACCGCCGCCGGGACCTGCGCGCGGCCCAGTCGATGTCGCCGGCCGCGTCAGCCTCGGCCTGGACGCGCTGGAGGAGCAACTCCCAGGTGCCGTCCGCTGGCCAGCGGCGATGCCGCTCGTGCACCGTCTTCCACGGACCGTAGCGTTCCGGCAGATCGCGCCACTGCACGCCTGTCCGGATCCGGTACAGCACTCCGTTGATTACCTGCCGATGGTCCCGCCATCGGCCACAGCGTCGGCTGCTCACCGGCAGGAGCAGCTCAAGTCGCTTCAACTGGGCGTCAGTCGGATCACCCCTATGTCCCACAGTCCTATCAACGACTCAACTGATCGGCAGGGCACTGCCTAACTCCTGATCCACAGTCAGGGAGCAGAGCCGTCGGAGAAGGCCAGGAGCGAGCGTCGAAGATCGCTGGGTATAGTGCAGGCGCTTTGCCCCGATGACTCCGTCGCCGAGGAGGCCGTCCCATGGACCCCGTCACGCTGATCACCGGTGGCTCGACCGGAATCGGCGCCGCCACCGCCCGCGCCCTGCTCAAGCAGGGCCACCGCGTGGCCGTCACCGGACGCGACGCGGGCAAGCTGGCCGCCTTCGCCACCACCGCGGGGGCGGGCGAGCGGCTGCTGACGATCAGCGGCGACGCCGGCGAAGCGGATGACGTCGCCGCTGCCGTCCGCCATGTGCTGGACACCTGGGGCCAGCTGGACAACGTCATAGCCAACGCTGGTTTCTCCCTGCCCGGCAACCTGGAGACCCACGCCCCTGAGGACATGCGCGCCATGATCCTCACCAACGTCCTGGGCCCCGCCCTGCTGATCCAGGAGACCCTGCCCCACCTGAGGACCTCCAAGGGCCGAATCGTGATCATCGGCTCGGTCGCCGGCGTCCGCCACACCCCCGGCAACCTCTACTCCGTCACCAAGTGGGCCGCCCACGCCCTCGCCGAGAACACCCGCCTCCTGGTCGGCCAGGACGGAGTCGGCGTCACCGTTGTCGCCCCCGGCGTCGTGGACACCCCCTTCTGGCACGCCCGCGGCGGCACCCCCGAGGCAGCCGCCACGATGACCGCCGAGCAGATCGCGGACACGATCGTGTTCGCCGTCAACCAGCCAGCGGGCGTGGACATCAACCACATCACGATGCGGCCGACGGGGCAGGTTGGCTGAGGCAGAAGATCAAGTCGCTCACATTCCGCTGGGAGGGGCAAGGGCCCGGTCAAGCGCCTCAAATATGCCGCTGGCCTCGGCATCGACGACGTAATCCCCGTCCGTGATCTTCTGCACCAGTGCGACGGCGGTTTCGGGTGCCATCACCGCCTCCTTCGAGAAGAAGTGGCAGCTTAGCGACTTACGTGATCGACCGGACAACCCCTAGGCCCGCAGCGCGCCCATGCGGCCTTCCAGGCGACCGAGCAACTCGGCGAGCAGACCGGCGAGTTCGCCCTGCCCCTCGGAGGCCAGAACGGACAGTACGGCGCTCTCGTAGGCGAGTTGCTCCGGGAGGATGCCGTCGACGAGGTCACGGCCGGCGTCGGTGAGGCGGAGGTGGGCGACGCGGCGGTCACGGGTGTCGCCACGCCGCTCGACCAGTCCCCGTTCGGTCAGCTGCTTGAGCCGCTTGGTGACGGCGGCCCCCGAGGAGAAGGTCTCCCGGGCCAGTTCTCCCGGCGTCAGCTCATGGCCGGTACGGCGCAGAGCACCCAGCAGATCGAACTCGGGACGGCTGAGCCCGGCCCGGCGCAACGGCGCGTCCTCCGCCTGCTGGAGCAGCGCGGCACAGCGGTTGATCCGGCCGATGACCTCCATCGGTCCGGTGTCCAGCCCGGGGTGCACGGCCCGCCACTGCCGGACGACGGCGGCGACGGTGTCGTGCCGCGCGGCGGAGTCGGAGTCCGGCCGGGTCTCGGATCCGTCCTCCGGCGGCCCGGGGTCGATGGGATCGGCCCCAGCCGGGCCACCGGTGTCCGGGCCGGGACGGGATTCGCCCTCGGGCGGACCCACATCCCGGCTGCGCGTCGTCGAGCCGACGCGCGCCGTGCCCGGATCGGCCGCGGCCCGGCCGCCGGTGCCCCCGCCTGGCCGCGATCCGCCCTCCTGACCACCCGCAGTGGCCCCGGGTGCCGACGAACCACCGCGCCGCACTCGCGGACCGGCCGCGGGCCGGCCGCCGGTGTCCGGGGCGGCGGGCGGTTCGGGTGGCCGCACGCCAGGGTTGATCGCGGTGCCGGTGCTCGGGGCCGGGGGCGCGGGAGAGTCGCTGTGCCGCGCTCCCGCGCCGGGCGTGGTGTCGCTGCTCTCCGGGCGCAGGCCGCCCTCCGGCGTCTCTCCGTCGGGTCGTGGGCCGACGGGACCGCGGCCGTCCGCCGGTTCCGCGCCGGCAGGCCCGTGGCCGCTCGCGCGGCCCGCGCCGGCCGAGTCGTCCGCCCGCGCGTGTCCGCCGTTCGTCGCCGTCATGGCCGTATGTCCTCCGTCGTCCTGCCCGGCTCCTGGTTCTGGTGCTGCGGCACGAAGCCCAGGGCGCGTACCGTCGCCGCGAGCGTACGGTGTCCGGACTGCTCGGTGAGGACGACCCGCTCCTCGGGCAGGGCGCGCTGCCACCACTCCCCGGACGCGGCGTCGGCCGTGACGCGCAGGTCGACCAGGGCGGCGGCGAGGGTGCGGCGGGCGGCTTCCAGGGCGCGGGGCGCCGGGTGCGGCTCGGCCAGCAGCCGGGCGGCGTTCTCGCGGGCGCGTTCCGCGGCGGTCAGCGCCTGTTCGAGACGGTCCCCCGCGCGCCGGTTGGTGACGGCGACGGCCGCGACGAAGCCGACCAGGGCGCCGACGAGGGTGTCGGCGACCCGCTCGGTGATCAGCTCGGCGGGGTTCTGGGCGCGGGCGACCTCGGTGATGAGCAGCGCCATCGGGGTGACGCAGACGGTGCCGAGCCAGTAGTTGCGGCCGATCAGCGCCTCGGCGCCGAAGTTGAGGGCGACGGTGCACAACACGAGCGCGACCGGATGGAGATGGGTGAGCGGGGCGAGGGCGGCGAAGAGCAGGACACCGAGCAGGTTGCCGACGACACGCTGGATGCCACGGCTCCAGGTGAGAGTGACGTTGGCCTGGTAGAGGGAGGCCGCGGTGACGAGCGCCCAGTACGGGCGGCCCACCCCGAACGCGAGGGAGGCGTAACCGGCGAGGGCGCAGCCGATCGCGGTGCGCGCGGCGATCGGCGCGAGGGCGGTCAGGCGGTGGCGCAACGGCCGTGCCGGCAGGGCGAGTTCGACGTCCACACCGAGGAGTTCGTCGGCCGACTCGGGCGTGGATCCGACGGGCGGTATCCGCCCGGTGCCGCGCAGTTCGCGGGCCCAGGCTCGCAGCCGTGCCGGGTCGGCGTCGGCGGGGGCGGCGAGGGCGACCTCGGCGCGGACCAGGAGCCGTTCGAGGCCCTGGCGGGTGCGGTCGGGGCGGGAGCCGGCGGCGAGCAGCGACTGCCAGGCGGCGTGGATCGCGGCGGCGCTCGCGGCACGCGCCCGGACGTGACCGTCGGCGGTGCCGCGGGTGTCGGCGTACGCGGCGGCCGCGGCCAGGGCCTGGGCGGTGGCGCGGCGCTCCGGGCCGTGCGGGCGGAGCAGTCCGGGCGCCATGCCGACCAGCCAGGCCCAGACACCGGCCGCCAGGGCCAGCCCGACGTGACCCGGCACCTGGCCGAGGGTCTGCGGGACGAACAGTGAGGCGGAGCTGATGAAGGTCAGGACCACGTTCGCGGGCGGCCCGAGCCGGGTGGCGTCGCTCAGGGTCTTCTGGACGGCCGCCATGACGGCGCCGACGGTGACCAGGAGGACGGCGTCGCCGGTGAGCGACGCGGCGAGCAGGGACAGGGCGAGTCCCGCGACCATGCCGAGCACCACCCAGGCCAGGACGCGGGCGCGGGCGACGTAGGGCCGGCTGTGGCCGTACAGCGCGCACAGCGACCCCGCCATCGTGTACATCGCCAGGTCGAGGCGGCCGAGCGACAGCAGGATCAGGTTGGGCGGGGCGACCGCGGCGACCACGCTCAGCGCGGGCTTGAACCAGATGTCGGAGGGCCGCCCGAGGCGGAGCACTCCGGCAAGGGGAAGTCGGTGGGGGATCGCACTGCTCATACCACCAATTTAGCATGTGTTTTACTTGTAAATTTTCTCCAGGCTCACTCCACCCGAGGGCGCGTTCACGTGCCGTGCTCCACCGAATGCTCCCCGTGTACACCCTTGCGCTCGCGTGCGCTCCGCATGACGCGGGCATCGCATCCTTCGACCGACCGTCGAACGGGGAGGTACGCGTGCACGGACCGGTGTCGGCGGCGTGGCTGCTGGTCGCCCTGTGCGCGGCGACCGGGGCCTATTGCCTGCTGCGGATGCGCAGCGCCGTTGAGGAGCAGCGCCGGGCCGCGGGCGGCGAGGCACTGATGGGCTTCGGCATGGCCGTGATGGCCGTACCGGCGGCGGTGTTCACGCCGCCGCAGTGGGCGTGGCCGGTGTACGCGGCCGTGTTCGGCGCGGCGGCGCTGCGCGCGCTGTGGGCCGCACGCGTCACCCCCAACCACCTCCACCATCTGGTGGGCACGTCCGCGATGGTCTACATGGCGGTGGCGATGGCCGCGACCCCGCCCGGCGCGCACCATGAGCACGGCGGCGCCGGGCTGCCGTTGCTGACCGGTGCGCTGCTGCTGTACTTCGCGGGCTACGTGCTGCGCGCCGGCGCCCGTCTGCTGCCGGCCGCCGTCGCGGCGTCCGGAGCCGGGGCCGGGGCTGGGGCCGGGGTCGCCGCCGGCTCGGTCCGTTGGGGCGACCGGCCGGAGCTGGCGCGGGCCTGCCGGCTGTCGATGGGGATCGGCATGCTCGCCATGCTGCTGACCATGTGAGCAGGACCCAGGCGGGTGCGTTGTCTGCGTCACTTCGGTGACGCGGGCCGTACCCCTGAGCACCCTGGCGCTCATAGGGTGCTGCTCATGATGGTCCCCGTGACCCTGCTGCTGCTCGGCGCCCTGACCTCCGTGGTCGCCCCGCGGCTGCTCGCCCGGGCCGAGTGGCCGGACCGCGAACCTGTCGTCGCCCTCTGGGTGTGGCAGTGCGTCGTGACGGCCGTCCTGCTGTGCTGCGCCCTGTCGATGACGCTCAGCGCGTCGGCGGCCTGGCTGGCGGTGCGCGGGCATGTGTTCGCGCAGGCCCCGCGCGCGGTCGTGGACGCGTACGCCCTCGGCACGGCCGGCCCCTGGGCGGCGCCGACCGCCGTTCTGCTCGCCTCCGGCGGCCTGTGGAGCCTGGCGATGCTGGTGCGCGAAGTCGTCCGGGCCCGCGCCCGGCGTCGTGCGCGACGGGGTGAACTCGCGGTGAGCGCCCCGCTGTTGCCGGGAGAAAGGCCCACAAGCGGGCGGCTGGTGGTGCTGGAGGCCGAGCGTCCGGACGCCTGGTGGCTGCCCGGTGCCGCGCCCCTGCTGGTCATCACGACGGCTGCACTGCGCCGCCTGAAAGGGCGTCAACTGGACGCGCTCCTCGCCCATGAGCAGGGCCACGCACAGGCCCGGCACGACTGGCTGCTGCACTGCTCGGCGGCGCTCGCGACCGGGTTCCCGCAGGTACCGGTGTTCGCCGCGTTCCGCGACGAGATGCACCGGCTGGTCGAACTGGCTGCCGACGACATGGCTTCCCGCCGCTTCGGCCGCCTGACGACCGCGCTCGCCCTGGTCGAACTCAATGAGGAGCGGGGCGTGTTCGGCCCCTGCCCCACCCCGCAGGCCCATGTGCCACAGCGCGTGCACCGGCTGCTGACTCCCCCGGACCGGCTCCCCGCGCTGCGCCGCCTGCGCCTGACGGCGGTGGCGGCGCTGGTGCCGGTGATCCCCCTGCTGGTGGCCCTGGTTCCGGGCCTGCGGGCGCTCGGCTGACCATCGACGGCCGCCGGGTGACGGCCCACGGGACGCCGCACGGCTCGGCCGGATGCGCCTCCCGGCCGACCGACCGCACGGACCACGGCATGCACCGCAGCACCGCCGCGCCCCGAGCCCGCCCGGCACCCGCTGCTCACCGCGGACGGCGCCCACTCCCACACCCCGTGGCGCTACGGCGCCTCAGGGCCGGCGTGGTGGCCGGCGGTCACGGTGGCCCTGGCGGCCGTCGTGCGGCAGGCGGTGAAGAGCGCCGGCGGCCGGCCCCGCCGGTTCCGGCCGGCCCCCGTCGACTCCGGCCACCACGCCGCCTTCCTGTCCGGGCGCCCCGCGCCGGCTCCCCTGGTCGCCCCACCGGGCGTGGCCCGCACCGAAGTGGTACGGCAGCCACGGCGGCAGGGCGCAGACGAACGGCGGGCGGCCCCTTCACGCCGCCACCGCGTGGCGCCGACCTCGATAGGGTCGGCCGCATGACTGCCGTGCTGTTCGACTTCTCCGGGACGCTCTTCCGCGTCGAGTCCACCGAATCCTGGCTGCGTGCGGTGCTGGCCGAGACGGGGCACGCCCTGCCCGAACCGGAACTGAAGGCGGCCGCAAGGGCCTTGGAGGAGGCGGGAGCACTGGCGGGCGGTGCGCAGCCGGTGGAGCTGCCGGCGGACCTGGCCGGGGCGTGGGCGGTGCGGGACGAGAGCGCGGAGTTGCACCGGGCGGCCTACACGGGCCTGTCCCGGCGCGTGCCGCTGCCCGACCCGGGGCTGCACGACGCGCTGTACGAACGGCACATGACGCCGGTCGCCTGGGCCCCGTACCCGGACGCCGCCGAGGTGCTGCGCACGCTGCGCGAGCGCGGGATCGGGGTGGGCGTGGTCAGCAACATCGGCTGGGATCTGCGCCCGGTGTTCCGCGAGCACGGACTCGACCGGTATGTGGACGCGTACGTCCTGTCGTACGAGCACGGCGTGCAGAAGCCGGACCCGAGGCTGTTCTCGGTCGCCTGCGCGGCGCTGGGCGCCGATCCGCGGGAGGTGGTGATGGTGGGCGACAGCAAGGAGGCGGACGGTGGCGCGGCCGCGCTGGGTTGCCGGGTGCACTTCGTCGACCACCTGCCGGTGACGGACCGGCCCGACGCGCTGCTGCCGGTGCTGGATCTGGTGGGCTGACCCCTTGTCGGCAGCCCGTCGGCGGCCGGGCCGCGAACCGGCCGGCCCGCGCCGACAGCGCCGCGAGCACGCCACCGACGAGGGCGCACAGCACCCGGAAGACGCCGCCGAGAAGTGCGGACAGCGGCGGACGGCACCGGGAACACGCCGTCGAGAACGCGGACAGGACCGCTGAGAAAGGTTCGCCGCCCGCGCCGTCCGCCTGAGACGATCCCCCGCGTCGCCCCAGGCGGGCGGCAGCCCTGGGCTGGGCAACCCGCGCAGAGCGGTGCCCGTCGCGTTGAGTATAGTTGGCTGGCAGCCAGTCAACGCAGGAGTTACAGGATGTCCCCGCGCAGCGCCTCGGTCAATGAAGAGTTGCGGCGGCGTTCCCGGGAGCGGTTGCTGCAGGCCGCGGTGGAACTGGTCGACGAGCGCGGGTTCGAGGCCGCCACCCTGGGCGACATCGCGGACCGGGCCGGATCGGCGCGCGGACTGGTGTCGTACTACTTCCCCGGCAAGCGCCAGTTGGTGCAGTCCGCCGTGCACCGGCTGATGCACCGCACGCTGGAGGAGGCACTGGAGCGCGAACCGCCCACCGAGGACGGCCGGGAGCGGCTGGCCCGGGCCATCGACGCGATCCTGGGCCTGGCGCGCGACCGGCCGGTGCTGATGCGGCAGCACATGGCGGGGCTGCTGCAGGCGGAGGGCTTCGTGCAGTGCCCGGAACAGCGCCGGCTGTCGGAACTGCTCGGCGACACCGTGGCCCGGTACGGCTCGGAGAACGTCATTGCCGACTATCCGATGCTGCGGGCCCTGCTGATGGGTGCGGTGTACGCGGCGCTGGTGCCGGGGGTGCCGATGGCCGTTCCGGCGCTGCGGGCGGAGCTGTTCCAGCGGTACGGACTCGACTGGGAGTCGGGCGTGCCGCCGGAGACCGAGACGGGCAAGGAGGCGCGGGAGCAGGATCTGTCGCGGTTCTTCGCCACCGACGAGCGCCTGAGCAGTCCCTGAGATGTGCGCGGGCTGCCGGGCAACCGGCCTCAGTCGCGGCGTGCGTGACGGGGTGCCAGGAAACCGGCGTCCCGCGCCTGGGCGATCAGTCTGAGGGAGCGGCGCCGGCTGTGTCCGGTCGCGCTCATCACGGCGAGCACCGGGTCGGCGCCGGCCTCCTGTGCGGCGCGGTACTCCCGCGCGACGAGCCGGCGCCCCTCGATGCCGCGCGGCCAGACCGGACGGGCGCGCCGCGGTCCCGAACCGAGCACTCCTTCCACGCCGTCCTGCACTTCCCGTTCCCCGTCCCGCGCCTCCCGTACGCCTTCCTGGACCCACTCCCCGCCCCGCTCCTCCCGTACGCCTTCCTGGGCCCACTCCCCGTCCCCCTCCTCCCGTAGGCCTTCCTGGGGCCACTCCCCTTCCGGCGCTTGCTGTACGTCCTCCGGGACCTCCCGTGGCCCGTCCCGGCCCTCCCCTCCCTCACCCCCTCCTTCGTCACCTCCCTCTTCCTCGCGCTCTGCGTCGCCTTCCGGTTCCCGCCGCGCCTGCGGCTGCTGTGCGGCGTCGCCCCGGGCCGGCCGCTCCACCCCGCACGACGAGAAGAGCGGGCCCTCGATCCAGTCCGCGAGGACCGTCAGATCGGCGAGGGAGAGGGCCGGCTGGGCCCGGACGTCCTCGATGGAGACGCAACCCCGGTGCACGACGGCCAGCGCGTCGACGCAGGCGCCGTCGGGAAAGGCCAACCGGACATGGAACCAGGACGTGGCGTCCCCGGGCTCCCGCACCTCCCACGCGGGCCACACGGACACCGCGCCGTCCTCCGCGTCCCGATCCGAGAGATCGAGAAAGGATGCTTCTGGCACACACGCAACGTAACCGTGTGATCGCACACCGCGCGAACGGACACGCCTCGCGGGTCACCCCGCCGGCCCCTGCCGCCGCGAGCCCGGGGGTGCCATGCTGGAGAACACCACCTCCTTCACCGGGGAGCATCGCTGTGCTGCGTGTCGCCGTCGTCGGTTCGGGGCCGAGCGGGTGTTACACCGCCCAGAGCCTGGTTCAGCTGGATCCCGAGGTGTGCGTGGACGTCCTGGACCGGCTGCCGTGCCCGTACGGCCTGGTCCGTTATGGCGTCGCTCCCGACCACGAGAAGATCAAGTCACTGCAGGGCAGCCTCCGCGGGGTGCTGGAGCACGAGCGGGTGCGGTTCCTCGGCGGGGTGCGGGTGGGCGGCCCCGGCGGGCTGCCGGCGGGGCGGCTGCGGGAGCTGTACCACGCGGTGGTGTACTGCGTCGGCGCCGCCACGGACCGCCGGCTCGGGATTCCCGGAGAGGAGCTGCTGGGCAGCTGGTCGGCGACCGACTTCGTGGCCTGGTACAGCGCGCATCCGGACGCGGTCGACGCGGGCTTTCTGCGCGGAGTGCGGTCGGCCGTCGTGATCGGCGTGGGCAATGTCGCGGTGGACGTCACCCGCATGCTGGCCCGGGGTGCCGCGGAACTGCGCGCGACCGACATTCCGCAGGCGGCGCTGGAGGCGCTGTCGGCCAGCGGGATCAGCGAGGTGCACATGGTGGGCCGGCGCGGCCCCGCCCAGGCCCGCTTCACCACCAAGGAACTGCGCGAGCTGGGCGGACTGCCCGGCACCGGAATCGGCGTCGACCCGGCCGACCTGGCGCTCGACCCGGCCGATCCCGCCGCGCTGCCTGCCGTGCACCGCCGCAATGTGGAGGTACTGCGCGGCTGGGCCGCCGGGCCCGCGGCCGCTGCGCCTCGGCGGATCCACCTGCGGTTCTTCCTGCGTCCCGTGGAACTGCTCGCGCACGAAGGCCGGGTGGGCGCCGTCCGCTTCGAGCGGACGGCGCCGGACGGGCACGGCGGGGTGACGGGCACCGGCCGGTTCGAGGACGTGCCCGCCCAGCTGGTGCTCCGTTCGGTGGGCTATCGCGGTATTCCGCTGGACGGCCTGCCGTTCGACGCGGCGAGCGGCACGGTGCCGAACACGGCGGGACGCGTCGTACGCGACGGTGCCCCGTCCCCCGGCGAGTACGTCGCCGGATGGATCAAGCGCGGTCCGACGGGTGTCATCGGCACCAACCGGCCCTGCGCCAAGGAGACGGTCGTCTCCCTGCTCGCGGACGCCCCCGGGCTGCAGCGCCGTCAGGTGCCCGAGGACCCGGTGTCCGCGCTGCGCGCGGCCGGGATCGAGCCCGTGCCCTGGACGGGATGGCTGGCGATCGAGCGGGCCGAGGCCGCACTGGGCGCGCGGCTCGGGCGGAGTGTGGTCAAGCTGGCCGACTGGGACGCGCTGCTCACGGCGGCCCGGTCGGCGTGAGCGTGGTGGCCGGGGGTTCCCCGCCGGCCGGGCGGGCAGGACACACAGCGGCAACAGACCGGAAATCAACAAACTGTTCAACACGCTTACGGTCTCGTGCTGTTCGGATGTCCCTTCCCCTCGGCACCGCTGGAGTCCCCATGACCACCGCCGCAGACGTCCATCCCGTCGACGAGACGCCCCCGGTACGGCACCTGGCGGCCTTCGGGACGCAGCACGTGCTGGCGATGTACGCCGGTGCGGTGGCCGTGCCGCTGATCGTGGGCGGGGCGATGCATCTGTCGCCCGCCGACCTGGCGTATCTGATCACCGCCGACCTGCTGGTGTGCGGGATCGCCACGCTGATCCAGTGCGTCGGGTTCTGGCGGTTCGGCGTCCGGCTGCCGATCATGCAGGGGTGCACGTTCGCCGCCGTGTCGCCGATGGTGCTCATCGGGACGACGGGGGGCGGACTGCCCGCGATCTACGGCTCGGTGATCGTGGCGGGTCTGGCGATCATGCTGCTCGCGCCGGTCTTCGGCAGGCTGCTGCGGTTCTTTCCGCCCCTGGTGACCGGCACGGTGATCCTGATCATCGGGGTCTCGCTGCTGCCGGTCGCGGGCAACTGGGCGGCGGGCGGTGCCGGCGCCGGGGACTTCGGGGAGCCCAAGAACCTGGCGCTGGCGGCGTTCGTGCTGGTGGTGGTGCTGGCCGTGCAGCGGTTCGCGCCCGCGCCGGTCGCCCGGATCGCCGTCCTGATTGGCATCGCGGTGGGCCTGGCGGTCGCCGTGCCGTTCGGGTTCACCGACTTCAGCGGGGTCGGCGACGCCGACTGGGTGGGCATCAGCACGCCGTTCCACTTCGGGGCGCCGCGGTTCAGGGCGTCCGCGATCGTGTCCATGCTGGTGGTGGCCCTGGTCACGATGACCGAGACGACCGGTGACCTGATCGCCGTCGGCGAGCTGACCGGGCGGAAGGTCGAGCCGCGCTCACTCGCCGACGGGCTGCGCGCGGACGGTCTGTCGACGGTGCTGGGCGGGGTGTTCAACACCTTCCCGTACACGGCCTACGCGCAGAACGTGGGCCTGGTCGGGATGACCCGGGTACGCAGCCGCTGGGTGGTCGCGGCGGCAGGCGGGATCCTGGTGCTGCTCGGCCTGCTGCCGAAGCTGGGCGCGGTGGTCGCGGCGATCCCGGCACCGGTGCTGGGCGGCGCCGGGCTGGTCATGTTCGGCACGGTCGCGGCGAGCGGGCTGCGGACGCTGGCCCGGGTCGACTTCCACGGCAGCGGCAATCTGACCGTGGTGGCCGTGTCGGTGGCGATCGGCCTGCTTCCGGTGGGCGTGCCGACGGTCTACGAGAAGTTCCCCCACTGGTTCCAGACCGTGATGAACAGCGGCATCAGCGCGGGCAGCCTGTCCGCGATCGCACTCAATCTGCTCTTCAACCACCTTCCGGGGAAGACGGGTTCAGCCGTCCTCACCGAGGCGGACTGACTGCCGGTCCGCGGCGGCGAGGAGACTGTCGAGCAGCCCCGGGAAGAGACCGTCCAGGTCGTCCCGGCGCAGGCCGTTCATCTTGGCCGTGCCCCGGTAGACCTGCCGGACGACCCCGCTCTCCCGCAGTACCCGGAAGTGGTGCGTGGTGGTGGATTTGGTCACCGGCAGGTCGAACTGCGAGCAGGTCAACTCCGCTTCCCGAGCGGCGAGTTCGCGCACGATCCGCAGCCGCATCGGATCGCAGAGGGCATGCAGCACGGCCTCCAGGCGGATCTCCTCCCGCTCCGGATGCGGCAGCGCACGGCCGGCGGCGGTCTCGGTCACGGCGGCTGCCCTTCGTTCGGGAACTCCTCGACTGGGAGCATTGTACGAGAGTCATCGTAGTTTGACATCTCTCGTAGTACGAGGTCTATCGTACGAAGCGGCCAAGAGTCCCGTGACGGAACGGAGTCTGTCGTGAGCGCGCTCTTCGAGAGCATCACTTTGCGTGGAGTGACCATCCCGAACCGGGTGTGGATGCCCCCGATGTGCCAGTACTCGGCGGAGCCGGAGGGTCCGCTGGCGGGGGCCCCGCACGACTGGCACTTCGCTCACTACGCGGCGCGCGCCACGGGCGGCACCGGCCTGATCGTCGTCGAGGCCACCGCGGTCTCGCCGGAGGGCCGTATCTCGCCCTACGACCTGGGGCTGTGGAACGACACACAGGTGGAGGCCTTCCGGCGGGTCACCCGCTTCCTCACCGCCCAGGGCACCGTGCCTGGCATCCAGCTCGCGCACGGCGGCCGCAAGGCGTCCACCGACCAGCCCTGGAAGGGCGGCGCGCCGCTCGGGCCCAAGGCGCACGGCTGGCAGCCGGTCGCCCCGAGCGCGGTGCCCTTCGACCGGCGTCACCCCGTTCCCACAGAGCTGACCGTGGATCAGATACAGGTGATCGTCGGTCAGTTCGCCGCCGCGGCCCGCCGGGCGCTCGCCGCCGGCTTCGAGGTCGTCGAGATCCACGGCGCCCACGGGTACCTGATCAACGAGTTCCTCTCCCCGCACTCCAACCACCGCACCGACGCCTACGGCGGCTCGTACGAGAACCGCACCCGGTTCGCGCTCCAGGTCGTGGACGCCGTACGGGCCCTCTGGCCGGACAACAAGCCGGTCTTCTTCCGCGTCTCGGCCACCGACTGGCTGCAGGACGGCGGCTGGACCACGGAGGACACGGTCCGCTTCGCTCACGACCTGCACGCCCACGGCGTCGACCTGCTCGACGTCTCCACCGGCGGCAACGCCTCCGGCGTCACCATCCCGGCCGGGCCCGGCTACCAGGTGCCGTTCGCCGCCCGGGTCAGGGCCGAGACGCCGCTGACCGTCGCCGCCGTAGGGCTGATCACCGAGGCCGGGCAGGCCGAGAAGATCCTCACCAACGGCGAGGCGGACGCCGTCCTGCTCGGCCGCGAGCTGCTGCGCAACCCCTCCTGGGCCCGGCACGCCGCCCGGGAGCTGGGCGGCGAGGTCAGGGTGCCCGACCAGTACCACCGCTCGGTCTGAGCCCCGGAGTCAGCCCGGCAGCAGCCGGCCGACCGTCTCCTCCAGGCGGGGCAGCGCCCGCTGTCCCGCCAGGGCCAGAGCGATCGCCACCACCACCCCGGTCCAGGCCACCGGACCCAGCGGAGTGCACCCGACGGCGTGGCTCACGCCCGGGATCTGCACCGCAGCGATCAGCGCCGCGGCGGAGCCCAGGCAGGTGATCTGCACCAGCCGGCTGTCGCGCCGGTCCAGCCAGGTCTGCACGAGCTGGGTGCCGACCACCCCGCACAGCGCCATCGTGCCCGAGCGTCGGGCGGTGCCGGGCGTGAAGCGGCCGAACAGCCATGCCGTCACCGCGCCCAGGCAGGTGGTCAGCGCCCGGTGCCGGATCTGCCGCAGCAGGGGCTCGCCGAGAACGGCGGAGGCGTCCTCCGGTGATCCGCTGCGGGCGCGTGCGGTGCCGGGCCCGCCGTCCTCGGGCACCGTGTCGTGGCCCGGCATCCTGCCGGGCTCGCCGTCCTTCTCGGTCACCGCCACCGCCATCGACGGGAACAGGTCGGTGAAGAGGTTCACCATGAGCATCTGCCGGGTGGACAGCGGTGCCCGGCCGGACAGCAGCGTGCCGAGGATGCCGAACCCCACCTCGCCGGCGTTGCCGCCGATCAGGATGGCGATGGCGTCGGCCACGCTGTGCCACAGGGCCCGGCCCTCGCCGATCGCGTCGATCAGGACCGTCAGGTCGTCGTCGGTGAGGACGATGTCGGCGGCGTTGCGCGCGGCGGCCGAACCGCGCGCGTTGATGCCGACGCCGATGTCTGCGGCGCGGATGGCCGCGGCGTCGTTGGCGCCGTCGCCGACCATGCCGACGACGCGACCCGCGTCCCGCAGCGCCTCCACGACCTGGAGTTTCTGCTCGGGCGCCACCCGCGCGACGACGCCCGCGTCCCGCAGCATCCGGGCCCTGGCCGCCCGGTCCGCCGCCGCCAGCTCGTCCCCGGTGACCACCACGGTGTCCTCCGGCCAGCCCAGATCCGCGGCGATGGCCCGCGCGGTCTGCGGATGGTCGCCGGTGAGCATGACCGGCCGTACGCCCGCCTTGTTCAGCCCGGCCACGAGCGCCGTGGACGTCTCACGCGGCACGTCGGACAGCGCCAGCAGTCCGGTGAAGTCCAGCTCCCGCAGCGGCTGTTCCAGGACGTCGGCCGGATCCTCGTCCGCGCCGAGCCGCCGTTCGGCCACCGCCAGCACCCTGAGGCCGTTGCCGGCCAGCGTGTGCGCCGCCTCGGAGGCGTGCTCCGCATGCCCGGAGCAGGCGGGCAGCACGGTCTCCGGAGCGCCCTTGACCACGAGCACCGCCGGGCCGTCGCCGGTGCGGCCGACGGCGGCGGCGTATCCGCGCGCGGCCTCGAACGGCAGGTCCGCGAGCTGTGTCCAGTCCGGGTCCGGACCGGACGCGGCCAGCACGGCCTCGTCGGTGGCGTGCACCGGCCGGTCGCTGCCGCCGTTGAACTGCGGGCAGGCACGCGCGGCGGCGCGGACGGTTCCGGCGGATCCGGGGTCGTCGACCGCGCGGACCGTGCCCTCGGCGTCGGATGTGCGCACCAGGCGCAGCCGGTTCTCGGTGAGCGTGCCGGTCTTGTCGAAGCAGAAGGTGTCCATGCGGCCCAGCGCCTCCAGGGTGCGCGGGGTGCGGACGAGGACTCCGCCGCGGCTCAGCCGCCGGGCGGCAGCGAGCTGCGCGACCGTGGCGACCAGCGGCAGCCCCTCCGGTACGGCCGCCACGGCCACCGCCACCCCACCGCTGACCGCCTCCCTGATGGGGGTGCCGCGCACCAGCGCCAGACCCGTCACCGCGGCGCCGCCCGCCAGGGTCAACGGCAGTGCCTTGCGGGTGAGTTCCTGCAGCCGGGCCTGAACGCCGCCGGCCGGGGGCGTACGGGCGGCCAGGTGGACGGCGCGGGCGGCCTCGGTGCGGTCACCGATGTCGACGACCACGGCCTGGGCCTGGCCCGCCACCACGGTCGTGCCCTCGAAGACCATGCAGCGCCGGTCGGCGACCGGGGCGTGCGGGGTCGGGTCCGTCTGCTTCTCCACCGGCAGCGACTCGCCGGTCAGGGCGGACTCGTCGACCTCCAGGCCCTCCTGCCACAGCAGCCGGGCGTCGGCGGGCACGACGTCGTCCGCCTTCAGCTGGATCACATCGCCCGGATGCAGCTTGCCGGCCTCCACGGTGCGGGTGCCGCCGGCCGGCGCCTCGGCCTCCGGCGGCACGAGCCGCGCCTTCTGTTTCTGCTCGGCGAGCAGTCCGGACAGGGCTCGCTCGGCGCGCAGCCGCTGGAAGCCACCGACCAGGGCGTTCAGGTCCAGGGCGCCGACGACGAGCAGGGCGTCCACGACCGAGCCGAGGATCGCGGACGCCGCCGACCCCACCGCGAGGACCGGGGTGAGCGGGTCGTGGAGTTCGCCGCGCACGGCCCGGCCTAGCCGGTAGGACCAGCGCACGGGTGCGGCCGCGGGATGCTTGAAAACACCGGCTACGGCCTTGCGGGCGTGGTCGGTGAGCCCCTCGAACGCGGTGCTCTCGGCGACGGGTTCGCGCTCCAGCCGCTCCCGGGCCTGCTCCGGGTCCAGCTCGTGCCAGTGCACGCGCGGACGCGGGTGCGGGGGCCGGGCCGTGGCCACACCGAGCGCGGCCCTGGCCCCGGAGAAGAGGGCCGACACGGCGGCGGCGTCGACGGGAGCGTGCCGCAGTCCCGGCAGGGCGGCGAGGCGTCCTCGGCCGCCGCGCGACTCGCCGACGGCCACGAGGAGCCCGGAGAGGGCGGCACCGGAGCGGGCCAGGGTCTGGGCGTGCCGGCCGACCGTGCGGGCGGCCGGGATGGCGGTCAGCACCCGCCACACGTCGGGCAGTCCGTTCAGGGCCAGGATGTCCGCGCCCCAGACCACGGCGCCGTCCTGGTCGGTGAGGGCGACGGCGATGTCCGCGGCCCGCAGCCCGGCCAGGAGGTCGTGCTCGTCGGCCGAGCGCACCCGGGCGACGGCGAGCACGGGGTCCCTGTCGCGGCGCGCCTCGTACACCACGTCGTCCAGTGGCCGCCGCGCGTCGACGACCTGATCGGCGAGGCCGGTGAAGTCCTCGAGGGCGGGGTCGTCCACGAGCACCACCCTCAGGCCCGCCCGGCGGGCCGCGTCCAGCACCGGTTCGGCCCACGGATCGGCCTCGCCCTCGCCGGTGCGCAGCACGCTGGGGTGCAGGACGACCGTGCCGGCCATCTCCAGCCGGCGCAGCCGGTCCGGGTCGCGCACCAGGACGCCCGTGCCGGCGAGCGCGGCGCTCAGGATGGCGTGGAAGGCGGCGGGGCCGTAACGAGCGGCCTTCGGCGAGCCGGCCAGGACCGCCTCCGCCGCCTCGGCTCCGTCGTGCTTGACCAGAAGGGTGGCCGCGGCGCCGATCAGGCTGCCCGCGGAGGCGTGCTCGGCGTACTCCTGGGCCGGGGACTCCCGCAGTGGCGGCCGGGGGGCGCCGTCCGCGGGGAGGCTGAGGCGGCCGGGCGCGACCAGCTGGTCGTGCACCGCGTCGAAGGCGGCGGCCCGGGCCACCGTCTCGGTCACCTGGCAGGCCCGCACGGCGCCGTCGAGCACGAGCGAGGTGGGGGTCTGCCCGGCGCTGTGGACGGCGGCGTTCACGCCGGCGAGGACGAGGTCCATGCGGGTGTCTCCCAGCCGGGCGCGCAGCCAGCCGCGAAAGCGCGGGTTCTCCCGCAGCAGCGTCACCACCGCGGTCGCCAGGCGGGGGGAGGGCGGCAGCCGGAGCGAATAGGCGGTGATCCCGGCGGCGATGCCCACCGCGTCGGCGGCGAGCGTGGCCGCGGCCGCGCGCACGCCGGCCGGGTCCGCGGGGTGCGTGGTTTCCTCCACGTCTCCGGCGGACAGGGCCAGTCCGTTTCGCTCGGCCAGCTCCGCGGCCTTGGCGACGACCTGGTCGGAGGCCTCTCCCTCGGTCGCGGTCACCACCAGACGCGCGAGTCCCTCGTCCCAGTACGCGAAGAGCACGTCCGGCCGCTCCGCCAGCGTCTCGGCCACCCGGCGCGCCAGGTGCGCGGTGCCTCCCGCGCTCCGCACGTGTTCCTTGTCCACGGGCCGCAGCGCCAGGTGGGCGCGGGCGCCGGCCCGCCAGTGGTCACCGGCGCCGGGCAGGGCGTTGCGCGCGACCCGGGCCACCCGTACGGCGGCGTCCGCGCCGCGCACTCCGGCGCGCACCGTTCCCGCGGCGGCACCGGCGGCCACCCCGACCGCCGGCGCGAGCAGCCGCGGGGCGGAGGGCAGCGCCCGTAGGGCTGCCGAGGGCATCGTCAGCACTCCGAGCACGAAACCCTCCTCAGAGCGTGGTGCGGTCGGGCCGCGCCGTGGGACCGAGCGGCCCGCTGGACGGCTTGACCGCCGGTCCCTCGGTGCCGCGCGTGGTTTGGGCGCCGCCGGAGATCCTGGTGTTCCCGGCTCCTGTGGCGTCGTCCGGCTGCCCGCTGCTTCCGGGCGTAGGGCTGCTTCGCGAGACGGTGGCGCCGGGTTGTCCGGTGTCGCCGGTTGCCCGGCTCGCTCCCGAGGCCTCCGCATCGCCGGGAGCCCGGGCCACGGGGCCGGGGCCGCCGGTCGCCGCAGCCCCGCCGGGCGCCTCGGTCCGGCCCTCGTCGGCCGCCGCCGCGCCCGTACCGCCGGCCTCGCCCCCCGCTGCCGCCGACGACACGCCACCCGTGCCGACGCCGCCATGGCCGGACCTCAGGGCCGCGGCGCCGAGATCGCGGGCGGGCTCGGGACGCTGCCCGGCCGCGGGCCCACCGCCCGCCGGATGAGCGGGCCGGGGCTGGGTGAGCCAGGCCACGGCGGCGCCGGTGAGGGCCACGGGCCACTCCACCACGCCCGCGGCACCGAGTACTCCGGCCCCCGCGTACACCGCGATGCGCCGGCCGCGGGGCGAGACCGCGCCGACCTTGTCCAGTGTTTCCTCCGCGGCCCTGCTCACGGTTCCGGCGCCGGGCACTTTGCGCAGTACCGAGGCTGCGCCGCGCAGGGGCGCCGTGAGGACCGACGACTTCTGCTCAGCCATGACTCTCCTCGGGTGAGATCGTCTGGTGCCCCACCGAGTGCCCGCCTCCGCGCAGGTCATCCCCCATCTCTCCCGGGGAACGGTGCTCTTCCCAGGGAACGCCCTGGAGCGCGCCCGCGCCACCCGCGCGGCGCGGGTCCCCGCTCCACGGACCGCAGCGACCGGCGTCCGCTCCGCGGGCCTCGGCGGCCGCCGCGGAGGCGTCCGTCGGAGACGGGGACGGGGACGGGGACGGCCGGGACGAGGGCCCGGTGGCCCCTGGGGTTCAGGTGCGGCCGGTTCCCGGCGTGCAGGGCGGGCAGCACCCGGTCCGGTGCCGAGGAATCGAATGGCCGCGCGGGCGCCGAGCCGCGCCGGCTAGGGGCGCCACGACTCCCTGTACGCGGGATGGCCGGCGAACGGCAGGGCGAGGAGACGGAGGGTGGCGCAGGGGGCCGGTCGCCCGGCCGCTTCCGCCGGTTGCCGCGCAGGTGCGGCCCCGGCCGTCGTCCGCCGGCCGGTGCTCCGCCGGCAGCGCCCGCCGCGCCTCGACGCCGCGCAGGAGGCGCGCCGGGTCGTGACGCGCCACATGGGTCAGCAGCAGCACCGGGTCCTTGGCACCGAACTGCACCATGGGCGTGTGCGTGACACCGTCTTTCCGGGAGGTGAGCACCTGCTCGATCTCGTCGGCCATGACGCCCCGGACGGCGCCGGGCGCCCCGGTGATCGCATCCCGGGCCACCCGCTCCTCCTCCTGGAACCGGGCCCACAGAAACCCTTCGAGGGCAGCGGCGGTCATGCGGCGCGCTCCCTTCGCCCCACCGACGCTGCCAGCTCCCGCTGGTAGCCGGCGTACGCCGTGCGCAGGGCCTCTCCCGGCCAGTCGGCCGGGAGGAGGCCGGGCGGCAGGACGGGGTCGGTGAGCAGGTGCCGCACGGCCGCGGCATAGGCGGTGAGGCGGGCCGCAGGGCTCCGGGCCGCAGCGGCGTGGGCGAGCAGCCGCCGCGCGGTGGCCGCCCAGGTGTCCAGCGGCCACAGCCGGGCGACGAGGTCGTGCGGGGGCTCATCGGGGCGCGCCGTGTACGTCCGGGCGACGGAGCCCAGCGTCCCGGGCAGCGCCCGGTCGAGGTTGGCCGGGCGCAGCCACACGCCTTCGCGCAGTTCGGCCAGGCGCAGTGCGGTCAACCGGGCGCGCAGGTCGGCGCGTTCGGCGGGGCCGCGGCCGGTCGCCGTGATCACCACCATCTCCCAGTCGCCGTCCCACGCGCGCGTGGTGGGCCGCAGCGCGTCGTCCTGACGTCGCTGGCGCGCCAGCAGCCGGTCGCTGAGCCGGTAGACGGCGTCGGTGCGGCGCAGGTCGCCCGCGGTCACCATCCGGCTCAGTGCGGCCCGCAGCGTGGCTCCGCCGACGCCGAAGGGTTCCACCAGCCGGACGAGGTCCTTCACCGGCAGCTCCGCCGGGTGCGCGCCGAGGAGCAGGCTCAGCACGACCGACCGCGCGGACAGCGGCCGCAGACCTGCCGCCTCCGGATCGGGCGAGTCGTTCATGCGCATGAGCACGTACTGTACGTGCGCCTCCGTTGTTGCACTATTGCTACAGTCGCACAGATAATGCAACATGCTGCCATGGTCTCGAATCCCGCGCAGCCGCCCTCGCCCTCACCCTCGCACTCGTCCTCGCAGCCCGGGCCGCAGTACGCCACGCACGACGTCACCAACCAGCCCCCGTCCCTGGCTCCGTACGACGCCTCCGACGACCCGGCCCTGCTGGAGGGGCTGCGCCGGGAGGGTGCCGCGTGGGCCGAGGACGGCATCCGGCGCCTCGGGGTGCGCGCCGGCAGCGCGGAGGCGCAGGAGTGGGGTGAGCTGGCCAACCGTCACGAGCCGGTCCTGCGCACCCACGACCGCTACGGCCACCGCGTCGACGAGGTGGAGTTCCACCCCAGTTGGCACCACCTGATGCGCACGGCGGTCGCCGAGGGCCTGGCCGGCGCCCCCTGGGCGGACGAGCGGCCCGGCGCCCACGTGGCACGTACCGCGGGCGGCCTGGTGTGGGGACACACGGAGGCCGGGCACGGCTGCCCGACCTCGATGACGTACGCCGCCGTGCCCGCGCTGCGCGCGCAGCCGGATCTGGCCAAGGTCTACGAACCGCTGCTGACCAGCCGGGAGTACGACCCCCGGCTGCGCGTGCCGACCGAGAAGCCCGGACTCCTCGCGGGCATGGGCATGACGGAGAAGCAGGGCGGGTCGGACGTCCGGACGAACACCACGGTGGCCACGCCCACCGGCGAGACCGGCGTGTACACGCTGCGCGGCCACAAGTGGTTCACGTCGGCGCCGATGTGCGACGTCTTCCTCGTGCTGGCGCAGGCCCCGGGAGGTCTGTCGTGCTTCCTGGTGCCGCGCGTGCTGCCGGACGGCAGCCGCAACACCTTCCGCATCCAGCGCCTGAAGGACAAGCTGGGCAACCGCTCCAACGCCTCCTCGGAGCCGGAGTTCGACGGGACCGTGGCCTGGCTGGTGGGGCCCGAGGGGCGAGGTGTGAAGACCATCATCGAGATGGTCAACTGCACCCGGCTGGACTGTGTGATGTCCTCGGCGACGCTGATGCGCAGGACGCTCGTCGAGGCGGGCCACCACGCCCGGCACCGCAGTGCGTTCGGCGCCCGGCTGATCGACCAGCCGCTGATGCGCAACGTCCTGGCCGACCTGGCGCTGGAGTCGGAGGCGGCGACGACGCTCACGCTGCGGCTGGCCGGCGCGGCCGACCGCGCGGTGCGCGGGGACGCCGGGGAGCGGGCCTTGCGGCGGATCGCCACGGCCGTCGGCAAGTACTGGGTCACCAAGCGGGGCCCGGCCTTCACCGCGGAGGCGCTGGAGTGCCTGGGCGGCAACGGCTACGTCGAGGACTCAGGGATGCCCCGGCACTACCGGGAGGCGCCGCTGCTGTCGATCTGGGAGGGCTCGGGCAACGTCAACGCGCTCGACGTACTGCGCGCCCTCGGCCGTGAACCGGACACCGCCGAGACCCTGTTCGGCGAACTCGCGCTCGCGCGGGGGGCGGACGCCCGTCTGGATGCCGCCGTCGCCGCGCTCAAGGACCAGTTGGCCGAAACCGACCAGGTGGGTGCCCGCCGGCTGGTCGAGCGGATGGCACTGGCCCTCCAGGCCTCCCTGCTGGTCCGGTACGCCCCGCACCCGGTGGCCGACGCCTTCTGCGCGAGCCGGCTGGGCGGCGACTGGGGTCACGCGTTCGGCACGCTGCCCGCCGGGGCCGGGCTCGACGCGATCCTCGACAGGGCGCTGCCCGGCCTGAACTGACCCCTCCCCCGGGCCTGTACGGCCCGTTCGCGGTCCTCCCCCCGGGCGCGTACGTGCCGCTCGCGCCCTGGCCGGTGACAGCCGACGAATCGCACACAGTCAGCGCGCAACTCCGGACCGTTGTCAGTGCCGTGGTGCACACTCGCGATCAGGTGACACTCGTCTGGGGAGGACAACGTGTTCACGGGGATCGACGAGGTCGACTGGGCCTCGCTGCAGCACGCGTACGGCAGCGCGGAGGACGTGCCCGGGTGGTTACGGGCGCTGGCCTCCGCCGACACCGTCGAGCGATCGACCGCCCTCGACGGGATGTACGGCGCACTGCAGGGATGTGTGTACGACTCGACGCTGGCCTGCGTGCCGTTCCTGCTCTCGCTCGCGGGCCGCGAGGAGGTCCCGGACCGCAGCGGCATCGTGGAACTGCTGGTGGGCATCGGCGCGGAGAGCCCGGACGGGGACCGGCGTGCCCGGGAGGCGGTGTGCGCGGGCGCCGAGGTCTTCGTCCAGCTCACCGGGGACCCGGACCCGGCGGTGCGCGGGGCGGCCGCCGGGGCCCTCGTCCGCTTCCTGGGCCCGCCCGCCCGCGTCCTGGAACTGTTACGGCAGCGGCTGCGGGCCGAGCGGGACGACCGTGTCCTGCTCGCCCTTGCGGAGGCACTCGGGCTGTTCGTCCAGCGGTACCCCGCGCACGCCGACACCGCGGTGGACCTGCTGGCCGAGCACAGCGCGCCGCCGTACGCCCCCGGGCTGCGGCTCGCCGCCCTCGGGCAGCTCGCCTCGGTCGCGCCCGCCCGGTCGCCCGCGGACCTGGTCCCGACGGCCGTCCGGCTGCTTCGGGAGCGCTCCGGGCATCGTGCCCGGGTCCCCGAGCCCGTCGCTGCCCACTCCCTCGTCGGACGGCTACGGCGGCTGCGCCCGTACGACGAGGAGGGCTCCCGTCTGCTGCGCACCCTGCACACCGCGCTCGGTGACCGCGTGGCGGACCGGAGCGCGCTCCTTTGGGGCCAGCTGACCAGTCCGGACCCGGTGGACCGGTGCACCGGTGTGTGGCTGGCCGCGGCGCTGCTGCGCGGCTGGCGCGGCGACCACGGCGACACGGTCCGACTGCTCGGCGCCCAACTGGACGCCGAGCAGGACTCGTTGCGGGATGCGGCGGTCTGCGTGCTGTCGGAGCTGTTCGGGCTGGCGGTACCCGCCGCGGACGACCTGTACGCGCTGGTGTGGGCCCGGCCCGACCTGTGGACGGATCGCTTCGAACGCGACGCCCCCACGCTGGGCGCTCCGCTCAAGGCACTGGCCAGGAGCGGCGATCCGCGCGCCGTCCCGGCTCTGGCCCATCTCCTGGCAGGCCCTGCGGCGCCGGTGGACCTTGGGTTCGAACTGGCCCACCTCGGCGCGGCCGCGGCCCCGCTCGCACCGGCGGTGCGGCACCTGCTCCGCCGGGTGCCCCCGGCGTCCCCCTCGACCGCCAGGCTCGCCGCGCCACTGCTGGCGGCGGTGGGCGCCCTCGGAGACCAGGACGCCGTTCCGGAGGTGCTGAGGCTGCTGGGGGCGCCCGGCGGACCCAAGGCGCAGGAAGCCGTCGCGGGCCAAGTCATCGAGACGTTGGAGACCCTGGGCGCCTCCGCATGGGCGGTAGGCCACCTCCGCGCGCTCCTGCACACCCGGCACGCCGCCGCAGCGGCCGGTGCTCTCTGGTCGGCCCAGCGCGACGCCTGCACCGTACTCCCCATACTGCTGCGGGAGTTGATTCAGGGGGATCCGGCGAGCCGGTGCCAGGCCGCCCGGCAGCTAGGCAGACTGGGTCCCGCCGCGCGCGACGCGCTGCCCGCGCTGCGCCGGGCGGCCCGGTCACGACTCACCCGGGAACGGGCTACTGCCGCGAGCGCGCTCTGGCACATCGCCGCGGATCCGGAGCCGGTCCTGCCGGTGTTCCGTGAGGCATGGGCGGAGGACCCGCGCACCCGCCTTCCGATCGCCCGATGCCTCTCCGCGATGGGCCCGGCCGCCGCGCCGCTGCGGCACCTGGCGGCGGGCGAACTGGCCGCCCGGCGCCGCCACATGGCCCACGTGGGCGGCAACGGCGGCCCGCGCATACCGCAGGACGAGGCCCTGCTGACCGCGTGCCGGGAGGTGCTGGCGGCGGTGTAGGGGCGAGCGTCGGGGTGGACGCCTGCCCGAGGCCGCGATTCCGGGACGCCGCTGTCCGCATCCTCGTCGGGGGGGACGGCCCAACGAGGGGGGAGACATGTCGGTGACAGGGCGTAGGGCGGGCAAGGCTGGTACGGCCACGTGGACTTCGGTGGACAGGACGGGCGCACGCCGGACGTGGACGGGCAGGACAGCCACCCGGACGTCACCCCACACGACAGGCGCACGCCACACGGGCAAGGCTGATACGGCCACGTGGACTTCGGTGGACAGGACGGGCGCACGCCAGACCGGCCGGACTCGGACACCCACCCGCACGTGGACCCGCACGACAGGCGCACGCCAGACGCCAGACCGGCCGGACTCGGACCGCCACTCGGACGTCGGCCGACAGGACGGGCGCGCGCCGAGCGCACACGGGATCGGATGCCCCCGGACGTCTACCGACACGAGGGGCGCACACCAGACCGGCGAGGGATCGGGCGGTCACCGGGACGTCGACCGACAGGACGGCACATGCCGGAAGGCCACGGCATCTCGCGACCCACCCGGAGGTGGACCCGCACGACAGGCGCGCGGAGCCTCTCGCCGCTCCGTGCGCCCGGTTGCCGGCCACGCCCGCGCTGCGGTCCGTCCCGGCGACATCCACACCCGCCCGCCGTCCATCCCGAACGTCGGGGGTGCGACGTGGGAGCCGTGGCTGAGAGACCCGGGGAAACGTGCGAGGGGTCGATCCCGACTGCCTCGCGGGCACGCCGGATGCGCTGCCCCGTGCCCGCGCGCCGACCGTGATCAGACCATCCGCCCCCACTGCGGTCCGAGCCGCGCCCACTCCGTGTCCCAGGCCTTCATGCGGCGGCGTTCCAGACGGCCGCGCAGGGCGAGACCGCCGACGAAGGGGACGGCCGCGGCACTCACCCCCACCAGACATCCGATCAGACCGCCCCGGAAGGCGGACTCGGCGGCGGAGGTGGGGCGGCTGACGAGACGGCCCTGCGGGTCGGTCCACACGGTGACCGGTGTCCCGGCCTTGCTGCCGGGTTCCACCCGGACCTGACCGGTGTGTGCGGAGCCGTCGGGCACGGTCCAGCGCACCTTGGCCCAGACCCGGTCACCCGCCGCGGCGTGGTTGTGCAAGCGGGTGGTTCCGGGCGCCCGTCCCACGACCTGAGCCACCGCGGGGCGCCAGGTCGCCCGCTCCCGCGCGAGTCCGTTCTCCACCACCCGGTCCGCCACGAGGCCGGCCACGACCCCCGCGAGGACGGTCAACAGCCAGGCACCGAGCAGCACCCAGGCCTCCAGCACGTCGGCCCGGCGTTTGAGCGGGTTGCGCCGCCAGCGCCACAGCCACACCTTCGGACCACGGAACGCCTTCAAAGGCATCCTCCTCACGAGCGCACCGACCGGCCGGACCGCCCTCCCATACGCGGGAGATCGCTCCGATGCTCACGACGAGCCGTCTCCCCGACGGTCGCACGAGACGCCCCTCCCGCGCAGGCGCATGCCGCAACGGGCCCCGACGGATCTCCGTCACCGGCCGACGACACCGCTGTGACCTGCTGGGATCCACGCGTCAGGGGGGAGTGTCAGTGGTGGGGTGCAGACTGGCCGATAACTGACGACGAGCTGTCTCACGACTACCTGGACGAAGGCGTCCCGGAGGTGATCGGCATGACCGAGGTACTGCTGGCAGTGGGCACCCGCAAAGGCCTGTTCATCGGGCGGCGCAAGAGCGGCGGCGCCTGGAGGTTCGACGACGATCCGTATTTCAACGCGCAGGCGGTCTACTCGGTCGCGATCGACACCCGCGGGGACCGGCCGCGGCTGCTCGCGGGCGGCGACAGCGCGCACTGGGGTCCATCGGTGTTCCACTCCGACGACCTGGGCCGCTCCTGGACCGAACCGCCGCAGCCGGCCGTCAAGTTCCCCAAGGACACCGGTGCCTCCCTGGAGCGCGTCTGGCAACTGCACCCGGCCGCAGCCGAGTCCGCAGTGGTGTACGCAGGCACGGAACCGGCGGCGCTGTACCGCTCGGAGGACCGCGGCGAGAGCTTCGAGCTGGTCCGGCCGCTGTGGGAGCATCCGACCCGTTCCCGGTGGGTGCCGGGCGGCGGAGGTGAGGGCCTGCACACCGTGGTGACCGACGCCCGTGACGCCCGCGCGGTGACCGTCGCGGTCTCGACGGCCGGGGTGTTCCGCTCCACCGACGGCGGCGCGAGCTGGGCACCGTCCAACTCCGGCGTGTCGGCGGTGTTCCTGCCGGATCCGAATCCGGAGTTCGGCCAGTGCGTGCACAAGATCGCCAAGGACGCCGGCGACCCGGACCGGCTGTATCTGCAGAACCACTGGGGCGTCTACCGAAGCGACGACGCGGGCGCGCACTGGACCGACATCGGCGCGGACCTGCCGTCCACGTTCGGCTTCGCGGTGACCGCTCATCCGCACCGGGCCGGCACGGCGTACGTCTTTCCGATCAACGCCGACGCCGACCGGGTCCCCGCGGAGCACCGCTGCCGGGTCTTCCGCACCGCGGACGCGGGCCGGAGCTGGGAGCCGCTGTCCAAGGGCCTGCCGGAGCAGGATCACTACGGCACGGTGCTGCGGGACGCCCTGTGCACCGACGACGCCGACCCGGCGGGCGTCTACTTCGGCAACCGCAACGGCGAGGTGTTCGCCTCGGCCGATGACGGCGACAGCTGGCAGCAACTGGCGGCTCATCTGCCGGACGTACTCTGCGTGCGGGCGGCGGTGATCGGCTGAGACATCCGCGATCGGACCGCCAGGAGCGCAAGGGGAGCATCGCCGCCGGGCTTCGGCCACTGGTGATCGGCTGTCGGTTTACGGGCAGTCGGGTAGCGCCCGGTGGCGCCACGACTGACTGCCGGCTCTGCCTTCGGGGTACCGGTCCCAGAAACGACGAAGCCCCGTCGGCAGGAACGGCCGGCGAGGGCTTCGGGCGTGGGTCAGGGGTGACAGGTGCTGCAGTCCTTGCGCGGGTCGTTGTCCGAACACGTCGCCGGCGAGGGCCCGAAGCTACGCCCTCCATGACCCGATGGCACGGTCACCGCGTACGGTGGCGGTCGCCGGAGGCGAGTACGGGTGAGTTCCTGCGCGCGAGGGTGCTGACCGCGCTTCGCTGGCCTGATCACTGAACCAATCCGACCGCCTCCCGCCGTCCGCCACCAAAGTGGGGTGCTTCGCCCACTCCACACAGCCGGCTCACGGTAGGTGACCAAAAACTGCCTTCAGCCGCCCCGATCTTCCCCGTATGGTCTTCGACTTGAGCACGATTCGCACAAGTGTTTGAAGATCCTACGGGGAAGGACACGAGTCTTCGTGCAACAAAGCGAACGGTGGTTGACCAGCCACCGCTTCATATCCCGCGCCGTTCTCGGGGCGGCACTCCTCGCGATCGTCCCGTTCGGCGCGACCACCCCCGCCTCCGCCCGGACCGCCCCGCCCGACCCTGCCGACGCCTCAGCGGTGATCCACGCCGCCGGGCCCGAACGGACGGGGCTGCGTGCCGACCAGCGCCCCTCCTCGGGCAAGAACCTCGCCGCGGGCCCGCAGTTCAAGAAGGATGACAAGATGTGGCGCGTCATCGCGCCCGAGGTCATCCTGCGCAACACCGTCAGCGACCCCGACGGCGACAAGGCCAACCTCACCTTCCAGGTCTACACCGCCAAGCCGGACGGCACCCCCGACAAGCCCGTCAAGCTGACCGACGACAACCAGTGGGGCGTCCTGGTGTCCCCCTACGTCGCCTCCGGCAAGACCGCCCAGGTCCAGGTCGACTACGGCCGCCTCAAGCCCGGCATCAACTACCTGTTCCGCACCAACGCCTACGACGGAAGCCTGTACGAGCAGGGATGGTCGGCCTGGGAGCCGTTCCACATCCTGCCTTACCTGTCCTTCCCCGCCCCGCAGGCGTCCTCCACGGTCGATGAGACGACCCAGCAGAACACCACCTTCACCCGCACCGATCCGGGGCCAGCCCTGCCGACGCTGCGCGCCGACGGCACCATCGCCGAGCAGCCGACGAGGAAACGCTCCTGCGGCGCACCCGACGCCCAGGGCCACCGGCTGTGTATCGAGCTGAACCCGCCGAAGCAGACCACTCGCCTGAAAGCCGCTCCCCACCGGCCGGCTGCCGCACCGAAAGCCGAACTGGTCGACTGGTGCTACGGCGCCCCCACCGGCCAGGACTACATGAACCGGCAGGAAGCCTGCCTGAAGAGCATCGGCACCGGAAAGCTGATCTTCACCGACACCGATCCCGACAAACCCGCCATCGGCTACGCCAACTTCGAGTTCGAACAGCGCATCAAGGCGTACCCCACCAAGAGCGAGTCCGGATCCGACTTCGCCGAGTTCGACCAGCAGATCCGTGTCAAGCCCACGTACATCGACCCTCAGCTCCAAGGCGTCCACATGGACTGGAAGGTGGCCAGTTCCTGCAACGACCAGTGCATCCAGACCCCCACCAAGTGGGTCGATGACAACAACAACTACACCGGCTCCAAGGCATACTGGCTGCCCGGCACCCCGACGCAGTACGACCCCCTGTGGGGCAACGTCCAGATCCGCTGGGTCGGCACCGGCAAACAGCGCATCGACCTCGGATGGTCCGTCACCGCCTCCGTCGACGCGGGTGGGAACGACGCCACCGCCGACTTCGGCACCTCCGGCATCCAGCAGGTCCGTGAACTCGCCCCCCGCTGCGACGACCTCGTAGGGGGCACGGCTCCCGGGTGCACGCTGCCGTACTTCAAGCCCACGTTCACCCTCGACACCAACCTCTACCCGGCAGCGGGCGCCTACTACTGGCTCATGCAGGAACGCATGCCCGACCACGCCGGCGCCCGCCGCTGGGACTCGCTCCTGCACTACCTCGGCCCTGACACCACCGCGAAGGGACCCGACGGAAAGCCCTGGACGTCCAAGAAGAGCCGCGACATCGTCTGTGACGACACGTGGAGCCTGCACCCCACGGACAACGCGGTCGGCTCCATGGACTGCGACGAATACGCCATGGCCTCCACCCACGAATCCGGCGGCTTCCCCGGCGGCGTCAACCAGGTCAGCAGCGGCAGCGCGTGCGCCCAGCTCTATACCGACCGTTACCTGACGGACACCGTGGAATTCGGTCTCTTCGCCGACATCCGCACCGCGAAGAACGGTCCCTCCGGCAAGGAACGCTGCGGACGCGCCGGAATCAGCAGCAAGCAGAACCAGGGCGCCTTCCACGACCTGCCTGTGAAGAACTGGCGGCTCCTCGACGGTGACGGCTACTTCGTCACCAACCCCGGATACGAACACTGCAAGGGCGTCGCCCAGATCTGCGTCTGGCGCAAAATCAGCTGACGCCTGAAAACCGAAGAGGGGGCCCGCGACAGGGCCCCCTCTCCCATATCCCCGTACTACCCCAACGGCTGGAACCGTCGTTGCTCGTCCTCGTTCATCCGCTGTCCGAGCCACACAAGACGGCCATCCAGGAGGCCCGGACGGAACTCCGTTGCCAGGCCCGGCGTCTCAAGGCTGTCGGCGATCTCCTCCAGCAGCGTCACGATGGAGTGCTGCACGTCATCGTGGCGCGGTGGCTCGTACTCGAAGGTGTCCCACCGCCACAACAGACCTGTCTCCGCGTTCAGGAACGTCCCGTACGCGCTGTCGTACTCCCGCGAGGAGAACACCGGGATCCACGTTTTCCCCCACACACGCGGGCTGCCGTCGTCCAGCACCGCCGCTGTGCCCGCCTTGTCGTCCAGTTCCTGCTGCAACTCGCGTTTCAGCCGGTACTGGGACACCACATCGTCAAGGCGCATCAGAACATCGCCCTCGGGCCACGGACCACGGCCCTGAACCGTCCCCCCGGAAACCAGAGTCCACAGCGTCCGGAGCTCAACCGGAACCGCGAACCCCAGCCCCTCCTCCACTGCCGCGATCTCACCCTCCGACGCCCCCGGCCCCAGCGCCGCATGAGTCACCGGTGCGTTCTCCCGAAGCCACCCCTCGATCCGCGCCCAGGCGTCAGTCACCTGACGTACCGCTGTCTCGTCACTCATACCGGCCACCGTAGCGAACCGGTCCGGGCAGGCGCCTTCGCGGCCGGATCGCGGATCGTCACAGGCTTCGCATGGTGCGTCATCGAGAATATGTCGACGGCCCTCTGAGGCACGGTCGGTGAGGACTCCCACTCGACCAGAGCTCATCCAGCGAGAGTTCGGCCCCCAGAGGCAGGAGGCCACGGCCCTCCAGGCCGTCCCTGCGCACCGTGCACTACGGCAGCCGCCAGTCCACCGGCTGCGCACCCTGCTGCAGCAGCAGATCGTTGGCCCGGCTGAACGGACGCGAGCCGAAGAAGCCCCGGTCCGCCGACATCGGGGACGGGTGCGCGGATTCGATCGCCGGAAGGTCCCCCAGCAACGGCCGCAGATTGCGCGCGTCACGCCCCCAGAGGATGGACACCAGCGGCTTCCCGCGCCCGGCCAGCGCCCGGATGGCCTGCTCGGTGACCTCCTCCCACCCCTTGCCCCGGTGCGCCGCGGGCTTGCGCGGGGCGGTCGTAAGCGCCCTGTTGAGCAGCAGCACACCCTGCTGCGTCCACGGCGTCAGATCGCCGTTCGACGGCCTGGGCAACCCGAGGTCGGAGTGCATCTCCCGGAAGATGTTCTCCAGACTTCCCGGCAACGAACGCACTTCAGGCGAGACCGCGAAACTCAGTCCGATGGCCATCCCGGGTGTGGGGTAGGGATCCTGTCCCACGATCAGGACACGGACGTCATCGAAAGGCTGCTGGAAGGCCCGCAGGACATTCGCCCCGGAGGGAAGGTAGGTCCGGCCGGCCGCTATCTCGGCTCGGAGGAAGTCCCCCATGGCCGCGATGCGTTCGGCCACAGGCTCGAGAGCTTTCGCCCAGCCTGCTTCAACAAGTTCATGCAACGGTCGAGGTGCCACGGCGCGTCACTCTACTGGTACGCGCCGTGCCGCGGCACGGACACGGACGCCCTCACGCACGGCCGCCGGTCGGGGCGCTACCCTTCCTCCTCGTCGAGATCTTCGAACCGGTCGAGCAGATCACGCAGCCGGCCACCGGGAAGGAGGGGAGCCTGTTGCATCCAGTGACCGAGCCACTCCGCCACAGCGATCACGCCTGGTCAGCCCCTCATGCTCGATACGCAGCTCCCGAAACCTCCGCCAACCTGCTGCTCAACGGGGCGCCGGCCCCGGCTGAGCGCAGTCCGGGCGCGCACCGGGGCAAGGGCGGGGAGGAGGCCACCGAGCAGGCGCTCCGCACCCTCGCGGCACGCGGCAAGCCGCTGGTTTGCGTCCTGCGGGGCCGGGACGCCCGCGATCTGCGTCCGCTGCCGGGCGGCCTGCCGGCCGTGGAGTCGGCGCACCCTTCGCCGATGTCGGCCGACCGCGGCTTCTTCGGCCCGCGGCCGATGTCGGCCGACCGCCGGTTCTTCGGCTCGCGTTCCTTCGGCCGGGCCGACGACCTGCCGATCCAGCAGGGCGGGCAGCCGGTGGACCGGCGACTGCCGTGACCGTCCGCGGCTACCTGGCGGTGGACTCCGGAGGCTCCGGTCTGCGGGTCGCCGTCGGTGTGCTGGGCCGGGAGCCCGCCGCCCTGCGGGAGTCGCGGGAACCGGTCCGCACTGGCGAGCGGGGCATCGATCCGGGCCATCTGATGGCCGAGCTGGCTCCGCTGGCCCGCGCGTCGGCCGCCGAGGCAGGGGTGGGCGAGCTGGGCACGGCCGTGGTGGGCGCCGCCGGGTTCGCCACTCTGGGCGACGCCCTGCGAGCCGAACTTCCGGGCGCGCTCGCCCGGGAGCTGGGCGTCCGGCACGTGGCGCTCGCCGCCGATGCCGTCGCCGCCTACGTCGGTGCCCTCGGGCCGCGTCCCGGCGCGGTGCTCGCCGCGGGCACCGGGCTGATCGCGGTCGGCACCGATCTGAAGGCCTGGCGGCGGGCCGACGGCTGGGGCCATCTGCTCGGTGACTGCGGCAGCGGCGCCTGGATCGGGCGGGCCGGCCTGGAGGCGGCGCTGCGCGCGCACGACGGCCGGGACGGCGGCTCGGCGCCGCTGCTGGCCTGTGCCGAGGAGCAGTTCGGGCCGGTGAGCAAACTGCCGGGCCGGCTCTATCCCCGCTCCGACCGGCCCGCCGTACTGGCTTCCTTCGCGCCCCGGGTGGCGACGTGCGCCGCGCACGACCCGGTCGCCGCGGGCATCCTGCGTACCGCGGCCCGGCACATGGCGGAGTCCGCCGCGGCCGTGTGCCCGGCGGACCCGGCTCCGCGAGTGGCGTTCACCGGCGGCCTGTTCCGGCTGGGCGAGCCCCTCCTCACACCGCTGCGCGAGGAGTTGGCGAGCAGGCTTCCGCACGCCCGTCAGGTGCCGGCCGAAGGCGATCCTCTGCACGGCTCGGTGCGGATCGCGAACGACCTCGCGGCCGGACGGCTCACTCTGCCGGGTGAACCGACCATGTTCTTGGCGGTCTCCGGTCCAGGCGAATGAGGTTCCGGCAAAAGCGGATTGTCCGTCTTGCCGTCTCTTTGTCGGTGCATGTCCCCGGCACGTGCCCGAAACATGTGTCCTTGGCCCGTAACTCATCAGACAAAAGCGGACGGATACCGCTCACCTGCACCCTCCCCGAACGGAGGAACCCCCGAAGCCAGTAACATGCGGCGCCATGAGCACCCCCACTGGGCCCGCGTCCGGCCTGCCCGTACGAATGCCGCGACCCCGCCAGCCCGGACGGCACCGCCGACCGGAACCCCTGGCGGCTCCCGAGGGCGCGCCCGCGCTCGCCCTCGCGGTTCCCGGTGTGCCCAGCGCCGCCGCGCGCACCCTCGCCGAGGAGGTCGTGAGCATCGCCCGCTCCGAGCTGCCCGGCCTGGACGCCCGCATCGGATACCTGGAAGGGGACGACGCCGAGTTCCCCACGCTCCGGTCCGTGCTGGTGCGCGCGGCCGAGGAGCGCACGGCCCGTTACGAGCAGGCCGTCGCCGCCGGGGTCGAGGGGGCCAAGGAGCCCGACGGCCCGGTCGCCGTCGTCGTGCCGCTGCTTGCCGGTCCGGACAGCGCGCTGCTGCGGCAGATCCGCCAGTCCGTGATGGACAGCCGGGTCGCCGCCGATCTGACCGATGTGCTCGGTCCGCACCCGCTGCTCGCGGAGGCGCTGCACGTGCGGCTGTCCGAGGCGGGCCTGGCCCGTGCCGACCGGGCGCGCCTGTTCACCGTGGCCACCGCCGCGGACGGGATCATCCTGGCGTCCGTGGGTGGTGAGGAGGCCGTGCAGGCGGCCGGGATCACCGGCATGCTGCTCGCCGCCCGCCTGGCCGTGCCGGTGATGGCGGCGGCCCTGGACCAGGAGGGCTCGATCTCCTCCGTCGCCGAGCAGCTGCGTTCCTCGGGCTCGCAGCAGCTGGCCCTGGCACCGTACCTGATCGGCCCGGAGATCGACCCCGGGCTGCTGTCTGCCGCCGCCGAGGAGGCGGGCTGCGCCACGGCCGAGGCGCTCGGGGCGTATCCGGCGATCGGCAAGCTCGCCCTCGCCAAGTACACGACGGCGCTGGGCATCGCCCCGCAGCAGCCGCAGGGCATGCCGGTCCGCTGACCCGCACCGGCGCCGCGCGACACCGTACGACACGGGGCCCGCTCCACACCCCGGAGCGGGCCCTTCGCCTTGTGCGGACATCCTGCTCGGGCGGCCTCGGCGCTCATGGGCTGCAGCCGAAGACGATGCAGGAGGCCGCGGGAATGGGCACCGAGCCGTCGTAGCAGGGCAGCCCCGTCCGCTCGTCCAGGGCGAACCACGTCACGTTCCCGGAGCGCTCGTTGGCCGCGTAGAGGAATCCCTCGTGCTCGGCGAGCGCGCGGGGCCAGTGCCCGCCGCAGGGCACCGTGCCGATGAGCCGCAGCGCCTCGCCCTCCACGGCGAGGATCGACAGGACGTCCTCGCCGCGGGTGGCGGTCCACACGAATCGGCCATCGGGCGAGACCACGATCCCGGAGGGGTGGGCGTCGCCGGCCGGGACACCGAGCAGCACGGGGACCTCGGTCAGCGGCCTGAGGGAGCCGGCCTCGGGGTCCCAGCGGCAGACGGTCACCGTGGGGGTGAGCTCGTTGACGACGTAGGCGAGCGCGCCACCCGGGTGGAAGGCCAGGTGGCGGGGGCCGGAGCCGGGGCGCAGGGCGAACTCGCGGTGCAGGACGGGAGCGCCGTCGGCGAGGGTGCAGACCCGGACGGAATCCGTCCCGAGGTCGACACTGACGGCCCACCGGCCGCTCGGATCGGGCTGCACCTGGTGGGCGTGCGGACCGCGCTGCCGCCGTTCGTGCGGGCCTGCGCCGGTGTGCTGGAGCCGGCCGGAGGGCTTCGCAGCGAGAGAACCGTCCGGGTGCACCGGTACGGCGGTGACGCTGCCGCAGCCGTAGTTGGCGGTCAGCACATGCCCGGCGTGCAGACAGAGGTGGGTCGGTCCGCTGCCCTCGACGGGCACGGGCGGACCGGCGAGCTTCGGCCGGTCGCCGTCCACGCGGTAGGCGGCGAGGGTGCCGTCGGCCGTCTCGCTGACCGCGTAGAGCATCTGCCCGTCCGGCGAGAGGGCCAGATAGGACGGGTCGGGCACATCGTTCACGACGGAGCCCAGGACGAGGGCGCCGCTGTCCGGTGCGACGTCGGCGGCGACCAGGCCGGGGCCGCCCGCCGCCGTGAACGAGCCGATGAACGCCCTGCAACCGCCGGCCCTGCCGTCCTGTGCCACCGCTGTCCCCTCTCGGTCGAGCCCGTCCGGGGCCGACGGTAGCCGATCACGGCCGGTCTAGACCAAGAGACGGGCGCCGTCGGCGGTTCTTGGCCTCGAGGGCTCCCCGCCCGTCGGCGACCCCGGGCAGACCCCGCCGGCAACACCCGTGCGATCGGCGCCGCCACCGGCTCAGGCCCCCACCAGCCGCGACCCCGTCGGTTCCCGCAGGGGCTCGGCCAGATCGGCGAGGGCGCGCTCCAGGCCGTGCAGGTGGGCCAGGGCGGGCTCTGCGGGCGCCTCGGCGGTGCTGCGGAGGGGCTCCGGGCGACCTGCCGTGAGTGCCTCCACAGCGGCTTCCACGCGCCAGCAGGCCGCGGCCAGACGGGCATCGTGGGAGGCCTCGGGATCGGCGGCGACCGCCACCAGGCCACGGACCTCGCGGGCGCAGTCGTCGAGGAGGGCGAGGACGCGACGGGCGCGCCGCTTGCGGGCCGGCATCGGGTTCAGCGGGTGCACCAGCGGGGCCACGGCGAGCCGGACCCGGCCGAGCAGCTGCTCCAGTTCGGCCACAAGGGGTGCCGGGTCCGCCGTGCCGGAGCCCGCGAGCCGGGCCGCGGCCTGTGCCGTGCAGGCGTGTACGCACCGCAGCGCGCGCTGGATCCAGACGTCGGTGACGGCATGGGTGGTGACGGGCAGGACGAACAGCACCGCGAGCGCGGCACCGAGCGCCCCGACGCCCGTCTCGGCGGCGCGCAGCGCCAGCAGGCCGGGGCCGAGGACGCCGAGGAGGCCGTAGAGGAGTTCGGCGAGCACGGTCACCCAGAGCATCATCCAGGTGTAGGAGAGGGCGGCCGTGTAGAAGATGCCGAAGACGGCCACGGCGACCAGGACGGCCGTCGGCGCCGGCGCGCCCTCCAGGGGGACGGCGACGAGGAAGCCCAGGCAGATGCCGAGCACCGTGCCGAGGATCCGGCGGAAGCCGCGTACCAGCGTCTCTCCGCGCGAGGCGGTGTTGACGAAGATCCACCAGGTGGCGCCGACGGCCCAGTACCAGCGCTGTCCGGACACCAGCTGGCCCACGACCAGCGCGAACCCCGCGCCCGCGGTCGCCTGGACGGCCTGCCGCGTGGTCACCCGGACCAGGCCGCGTTCGGCGGGCGCTTGGGGTCCCCCCGCTCGAACGAAGCCAAGTGGAGTGGGGGAGGGCACGACGGCCGGGGGCAGCCGGCGCTCGTAGCACCACACGCCGAAACGCACCACGGCCGCGCTGAGCAAGGAGAGCAGGACGGCGGCGTACAGCTCGGGCAGCTGTGCCGGGGTGGCGTGCAGGAACTGGGCCACGAAGAAGGTCATGAAGGCGAACACGCCGAGGCTGTGCCCGCGCGGCCCCCAGCGGCGCGCATACACTCCGGCACCCACGACGGCGAGGAAGGCCAGGTCGCGAGCGACGGGGCAGGCGTGCAGCTCGGCCGCGGCGGCGAGCACCGGCACGCCCACCGCGGGCAGCAGCGCCGTGGTGACCGCCTGTCCGCGCACGCTCGGGTCGGCGACGGTGAACAGGGCGAGGAGGGCCGCGAGGCCGCCGGCGACCGCACCGGCGAGGGACTGCCCGGCGAGCAGGCAGACGACGACCGCGAGGCCGATGCCGAGGACGGCCCGTGCGGCGAAGCGCAATCGCGCCCGCCCCGGGTCCGGAGCCACGAACATCCTCTTCAGCACTGCTGCCCTCCCCGAGCGAAAACCGGCACAGAAAAGGCGCCGCGGGATCCGCAGCGCCATCGACGCCTCCATGAGAGCATCCCCGAGGACAGTGGCTCAAGTGCGGTCCGAATCGCTGGTCCATTGGCTTGGTGAGGGCGCCATACGCACGTCCACCGGAATACCAACGGACCAGGTCGGGCGCCATACTCGGGGGTGCGCCCGTTGAGCCATTGGTACAGTCGTGCTTCATGGCCGTGGACGAACTCGACACCCGTATCCTGCGGCTGCTCCTGGAGCAGCCGCGCACCAGCGTGCGCGAGTACTCCCGCATCCTCGGCATCGCCCGAGGCACGCTCCAGGCCCGCCTGGACCGCATGGAGCGCGACGGTGTGATCACCGGCAGCGGCCCCTCCCTCTCCCCCGCCGCCCTGGGTCTTCCGGTGCTGGCGTTCGTGCACATCGAGGTCACCCAGGGCCATCTGGACGACGTCGGGGACGCGCTGGCCGCCGTGCCGGAGATCGTGGAGGCGTTCTCGATCACCGGCGGCGGGGATCTTCTCGCCCGGGTGGTGGGCCGGGACAACGCCCATCTGGAGGACGTCATCCAGAAGCTGATCAGCCTGCCGGGCGTGGTGCGCACGCGTACCGAGGTGGCGCTGCGCGAGCGCGTCCCGCACCGGCTGCTGCCCCTGGTGGAGTCGATCGGCCGGGCGGCCCGCACCTGACGCTTGGCATGCTGGAGCGCATGAGCGATCTCGGCGCCCTCTCGGTCATCTTCGATCTCGACGGAACGCTGGTGGACAGCGAGCCGAACTACTACGAGGCGAGTCGGCTGACCCTGGCCGAGCACGGCGTCCCCGGCTTCACCTGGGCGGACCACGAGAGCTACGTCGGCATCAGCACCCTGGAGACGGTGACCCTCTGGCGGGAGCGCTACGGCCTCTCCGCCTCGGTGGACGAACTCCTGGACGCAATGAACCGGCGCTATCTGGGGCTGGCCCGCACAGGCACGCGCGCGTACCCGGAGATGCGCAAGTTCGTGGAGCTGCTGGCCGCCGAGGGCGTGCCGACGGCGGTCGCCTCGGGCTCGTCGCTCGAAGCCATCGACGCGATCCTGGCGGGCACGGGGCTGGACGCGTACCTGCGCACCGTGGTCTCGGCCGACGACGTCACGCGGGGCAAGCCCGCCCCCGACATCTTCCTGGAGGCGGCCCGCAGGCTCGGCACGGACCCCGCCGACTGCGTGGTCCTGGAGGACGCGGCACCGGGGGCGGCCGCCGCCCACGCGGCGGGCATGCGCTGCATCGCGATCCCGTATGTGGCCGCCCAGGCGGACGCCCCCGGATTCGCCACCGCGGCCCTGCTGCTGCGCGGTGGCCAGACGGAGTTCACGGCGCAGTCGGCGTACGCCTGGCTCCGAGCCGCGGCACCGGCCTGCTGAGCAACACCCGCACCCGTCGGTGCGTCGATGCCCGGCCCGACGTGACGGCACCACGCTGCTCGACGCGGTGTGGGCCGGGGCACCCTTCCGGAGCAAGGGGGCGCTGCTCACGCACAGCGGGGCCGTCGTGCACGCACGGGCGGTGGACGGCCTGCCGGAGCGGGCGGCCGGCACGGCGGTGCTGCGCTCGTCACGGGCGGCGTCGTACGGGGCCCGAGGGGCGGCGGGTCCGGCCGGAGGGGGTGCGGCAGGGTCACTCCGCCGTGCGCGGCGGGCAGCGGCTCCTTAGCGTGATCCCATGACCACAGAGCAGGCCGAACCGGCCCGGCACGACCGACGGTGGAAAGCGCTCGCCGTCTGTCTGACCGCGGCCTTCATGACCTTGCTGGACACGTCGATCGTGAACGTGGCGCTCCCTTCGGTGGAGCGCGGGCTGCGGGCCAGCACGGCCGACCTGTCGTGGGTGATGTCCGGCTACGCCCTCACCTTCGGACTGGCCCTGGTCCCGGCGGGGCGGCTCGGCGACCTGCGGGGGCGGCGTCAGACCTTCCTGGCCGGGCTCGCTCTGTTCACGCTCGCCTCGGCGGCCTGCGGGCTCTCCTCCGACGCGACCTGGCTGGTGCTGTTCCGGCTGGTCCAGGGAGCGTCGGCGGGCATGATCGCACCACAGACCTCGGCGTTGATCCAGCAGATGTTCCAGGGCCCGGAGCGGGCCCGGGCGTTCGGCATGATGGGCAGCACCATCGGCATCTCCACGGCGGTCGGCCCGCTGGCCGGCGGCCTGCTGATCCAGGCGTCCGGCGGCGTCGACGGCTGGCGCTGGGTTTTCTACGTCAACCTGCCCATCGGCGTGGCCGTCTTCTGCGCGGCGCTGAAGCTGCTGCCCCGCTCCCTCGCCTCGCCGGGCAGATCCGAGGGCTTCGACGTGCCGGGCGTGCTGCTCCTCGGCACGGGTGTCCTCGCCCTCATGCTGCCGCTGGTCCAGGAACAGCAGTGGCAGGGACACCTGAAGTGGGCCCTGCTCCCGGTGAGCGCCGGACTGCTGGCGGCGTTCTGGGCGTGGGAGCGGCACCAGGGGCGGCACGGCCGGGCTCCCCTGGTCGACCTGCGGCTCTTCTCCCTGCGGTCCTTCTCGCTCGGCGCACTGCTGAGCCTGGTCTACTTCGGCGGCTTCACCACGCTGTTCTTCGTCTACACCCTGTTCCTGCAGAACGGCATGGGCTACGGCGCGCTGGCGGCGGGCCTGTCCTCCATGCCCTTCGCGGCCGGGTCGGCCGCGGGTGCGGCGGCGGGGGGCCGGCTGGTGGTGCGCTTCGGACGCAAGCTGGTCATCGCCGGGCTGTGCACGGTGGCGGTGGGGATGCTCGGGGTCGCCGCTGCCGTGCACTGGGTGCCGGGGCGGGGCGTGGCCTGGGCGGCCGCGCTTCCCTTGCTCGCCGCCGGCATCGGGTCCGGTCTGACCATCTCGCCCAACACCACCCTCACCCTTTCCCTCGTGCCCGTCCGCCGTGGCGGGGCGGCGGGCGGGGTGCTGCAGACGGGCCAGCGCATCGGCTCGGCGGCCGGTGTCGCCGCGGTGGGTTCGGTGTACTTCGCCCACCTGGCCCACCCCGGCAACCCCGCCACCGCACTTCAGTACGGCCTGCTCACCGCCATCGCCATCATCCTGCTCGCCCTCGCCCTGGCCTTCGCGGACCTGCGGGAACGCCGGGTCCGTCCGCAGCGGGAGGAGAAACGGGAGGCGGCGCGGGAGAGCGTGTAGGGGGCGGTCGTACGGCAGGACTCCTGCGGCACGCGACGCGACTGCGCCGTACGGCCCGAGCTGTACGACAGACGGCGCGAGACCCGGCGTCACGCCGCCGCCCTCACGACCTCCGGCGCGGCTTGCCCCGCTTGGGGGTCTGCTTGGTTCCCGCTGTGCGCGTGTTGCCCCCGGCCGCGCGGGTGCGCGGGTTGCGGCCCGTGGACTTCGGCGTCGGCTTCTGCCGGGTACCGCTCGGTTCGGAACGCTTCTGCTCGGAACGCTTCTGCTGCTGCTCGACCGGAGGCCGCGACCGGCCCCGGGTGCTGTTGACCGTGCGGCCGCGGACGATGCCGATGAGGTCCTCCACCAGATCGGTGGTGGCCTCCTCCGGCCAGGACAGGGCGATGCTCGACTGGGGGGCGTCGGTGACCGGGCGGTAGGTGAGGTCCTTGCGGTGGTACAGGCGGGCCAGGGACTGCGGAACGACGACGAGGCCGACGTTCGCGGCCACCAGCTCGATCGCGTCCGGTGTCGTCGCGGGACGCTCGAAGGCGGCCTCGCCCGGCGGGCTTTCCCAGTCGAAGACGTCGTCCAGGGGGTGGAAGAGCACCTCGTCGGAGAGATCGGCGAGGGTCACCTCGTCCACGGCCGCGATCAGGTGATCCTTGGGTACGACGACCACCGAGGTCTCGGTGTAGAGGGGGATCGCGCTGAAGAACGTACGGTCCATGGGGAGCCGTACGAAGCCCGCGTCGGCCTCGCCCGCGCGCAGCGTCTCGGGTGCCTGCGCGGCCGGGACCTGGATGAGGGTGAGCGGGACGTCCGGCAGGCGCTCGTTCCAGATCCTCACCCATTTGGCGGGCGTCACTCCGGGTACGTACGCGAGCCGGAACGACGGTGGTTCCTCCGAGCCTGTCACCAGGCCAGGTTACCGGCCGTGGCCCGTCCCCCGTCACCGGCCGTGGTCGGCGGCCGGGCACGCGGCCGATACGCTTGACCGCATGAGTTCGCAGCAGAGCACCCAGACGATGAAGCCCGCGACCGCGGCGAAGAAGCTGGGTGTGTACCTCCCCGCCACCCCCGCGTCGTTCCAGGAGGGCGTCATCTCGCGCGCCGAGCTGAACGAGCTGCAGGCGAACCCGCCGGAGTGGCTGAGTGAGCTGCGGCGCAACGGCCCGCACCCGCGTCCGGTGGTCGCCGCGAAGCTCGGCGTGTCCATCGCCGGCCTCGCCCGCGGCGGGGTCACCGAGCCGCTGACCACCGAGCAGATCGAGGCGCTGAAGCAGGAGCAGCCCGACTGGCTGGAGAAGGAGCGCGCCACGCAGGCCGGGGTCCGCAAGGAGGCCGCGCGGATCAAGCAGGCGAAGAAGGAGAAGCAGGAGAAGCAGGAGCGCCCCGCCGGACGCGGCTGATCCCCCTTCCGCTTCCCGAGAACCGTTTTTCCACAACGCCCTCGGCCTCCGGAGGGGCCAGGAGCTGGGTCCGAGGGTGCGGGGCCGGGGTCAGCCGGAGGGTACGACACCGGACGGGCCGCCGTTCCCCCGTGCCGGCGGCCCGCCGGAGCTGCCTCCGCGCGGCCGGTGTCGACGGGTTGCAGTGTGCGACAGCCCGGTGCCGCCGGGGTATGCGTACAAGTACGTACGCGGACGGGAGGGCGGACCGCGAGGTGACCGGAGACCGGCAGGCGGGGCTGGACAGGGCCTACGAACGCATGACGGCGGTCGCCGTGGCGGCGCTGCACGAGCGCGAGCCGACACGCCTGTGGCCGATGCTCGCCGGCGCCCTGGCGGACCTGTGCGGCGGCGAGGCGGTCATCCACAAACTGGACGACTGGACCGAGCACGCGGGCACGATCGGCGCGGCGCCCGACGCCGCAGCCGCCGAGCTGGAGCGGCTCGGCGGCGCGGATCTGGCCCTGCTCCGGGCGGGCTACCCCTTCGCCCGCCACTACGCGAGCAGGACCGACCGGATGCCGGTCACCGCGCAGCAGGCGGCGGGCCGCGGCTGGCCGGGCAGTCCCACGGCCCGGCTGCTCGGCGACGCGCTGGACGTCGACCATGTGCTGGGCGTGCCGCTCCCCGGCAGCACCACGCCGGTCACCGGGTGCCTGGTCTATCGCGCCGGTGCGGACTTCACCGCCGACCATCTCGACATGGCGGAGCGGGCGCAGCCGCTGCTCGTGGCCGTCGAGCGGCAACGGCAGTTGCTGGAGCAGTGGCGGCGGGCACTGGGCCCGGCCGGACCGCCGGACGAGCGAGCGACGGAATCGGCGCTGACGCCGCGCGAGACGACCGTCCTGCTGCTGCTCGCGGACGCGCTCACCGCCGAGTCCATAGGCCGCCGCCTCGGCATCTCGGTCCGCACCGTGCACAAGCACGTCGAGAACATCTACCGCAAGCTGGGCACCCGCGACCGCCTGGGCACCGTACTGCGCGCCCAGCAACTCGGTCTGGTGCCGCCCCACGCCCGACGCTGAGCCCGTCCCACCGGTCCGGCGCCACCGGTGCAGGCGTGGTCTGCAAGCGGTCTGCAATGGGTGGTCCCATGGTGGCGGCGACCAGAACGTCCAGCACCGCCGAGCCACGGGCCGGGACAGCAACCCGCTGAGCAGCCGGGTCCTGGAGCGGATGAAGGAAGAGTCTGCACGGGAGCACCAGACGGTGGCGGTCACCGCTTTGCGCTCGTCGAGCTCCATCGCCCCCGGGGCGCGCATCATCAAAGGAGGGAGACCAACGACGGGGAGTGGCGATGCGGCTGTCGTTCCTTGAACCCCTCTACGCGGAGCCGGGCCCGTTCGCCTCCGTGTACCTGGACACCTCCCGAGACGTCGAGCGTCCCGATCGGGCGATCGCGATGCGCTGGCAGCGGCTGCGCGAGAGTCTGTCCCGTCAGGGCTCGGACCGGGCGCTTCTGAACGTACTGGAGGAGGCGGTCGGCGCCGACACAAGCGTGCCGGGGGCGCACGGTCAGGCCATCTTCGCCGCCCACGGCACGCTCGTCATGGACGGGGAGCTGCCCAGGCCGCCCAAGCAGGACTCCGCGCGCTACAGCACCCTGCCGGACGCGATGCCCCTGGTCACCCAGCACCTTCCGGAGATCCCCTACATGGCCGTGGTCGTCCACTACGGCGGCCTTCCGACCGCCGAGACCCACGGCTGGGTAACCGTGGAGGCGGAGACCGGTACCTGGCCCGCGTCCACCGTCACCCCGGGTGAGCGGCTGCACCACAGGGTCGCGGTGGCGACCTGGCACCGCACCTCCCTCCGGCTCGGTCACCGGCTGGACGAACGGGCGCGGCGCGCCCATGCCGACGCCGTCGTCGTGGGCGGGGACGAGTGGGCGTGCAACGTACTGGTCCGCCGCCTGCCGCACACCCTGCGGGACAAGGTCGTACGCGTGGGCGGCCGGACCCCCACCGACACCGGACGCGCCCTGTTGGAGCCGCAGCTCGACAGCGTCTTCCACGGCCGCATGGCAGCGCACGACCGGGAACTCGTGGACATCTTCATCGGCCGGCGTGCCCTGGACGGACCCATGGCGGACGGCCTGGCCGCCACCGTCGCCGCCCTTCAGCGCGGCCAGGTCGCGGCACTGCTGCTGAACCGGCCGCCAGAGTCTTCGCTGCGGCTCTGGGTGGGTTCCCAGCCCACTCAGCTCGCCCTGACCGAGGCGGAGCTGGTGTCCTTCGGCGTGCGGGCCCCGCGCGAGGAACGCGCCGCCGAGGCCCTCATCCGGTCCCTCGTCGGCACCGGTGCCGAGCTGGTCGTCGTACCGGAGAGCGTGCTGAAGCTGTACGAGGGCGTGGGCGCCCTGCTGCGGTACGCCGACCCGGGGACCCCGCCCTGACGCCGGCGTGCTGTGCCTCCCGGATGACGGGTCTCCCCTTGCGTCCCACCGCCTCGGATCGCGCCGCGCGCGGAACATGCCGACACTGGGCTGGAGCGGCAGCGCGGCGTATGAGCGGCGGATGGGGCACATGGACAGGAGCAGGAGCGGCGCGGACGGGACGGACGTTTCGATCACCCCGCCCAAGAGCCGGGCAGTAGGCGTGCCGGCGGTCGTCAACCCGCTGCAGTATTCCCTGGAGCAGACGACGGTCCGCCGTACGGCGCCGACGCTGCTCGACCTCGACCAGACCGAGGGCTTCGACTGCCCGGGCTGCGCCTGGCCGGAACCGGACCCGGCTCACCCGCACCGCAACGAGAACTGCGAGAACGGCGCCGAGCACGTGAGCAACGAGGCACCGGCGTGCGGCCGGCACGACCACGCCGTGCGGCTTCTGGAACGCACCACGACCGGGGCCGCCGGCGCCACCGCCACGGCCCCGCGGTCCGATGGCCCGTGAAGGGACCCCCGAGGACCTGGTCCGCGCGGCCCACGCCGTGGGCGTGACCGACGCCCGTCTCCTGGACGCCGTACGGAGCATCCCCCGGGCGGAATTCGTCCCCGCGGACGAGGTGGCATCCGCGTACCGGGACACGCCCGTGCCGCTCCCCCACGGGCAGGTGACCACCCAGCCCTCGCTGATCGCCATGATGGTCTCCGCCCTGGGCCTCACCGGAGACGAACAGGTCTTGGAGGTCGGGACCGGATACGGCTGGCAGACCGCGTTGCTGGCCCGCTTGGCCGCGTACGTCGTCAGCGTCGAGCGCTGGCCCGACCTGGTCGACGAGGCCCGCCTGCGGCTGGCCGGCCAGGGCGTCGGCAATGCCGAGGTCGTACTCGGCGACGGGACCCTGGGGATGCCGGCCCGTGCCCCGTACGACGCAGTCATCGTCTGCGCGGCCTTCCCGCGCGTGCCTGAGCCGCTCGTGGATCAGCTCCGCACCGGTGGCCGGCTCGTCCAGCCGATCGGGCAGGGCGGGCAGGAGCGCGTCGAGCTGTACGAGCGGCGGGCCGACAACCTGGTGCACCGCAGGGAGGTCACCGCAGCCCGGTTCGTCCGGCTGTACGGTGCCCATGGCTACGACCAGCGGTGACGCGCTCAGCGCTGATAGGTCCCGACCCGGGTGCCAGAGGCCAGGTCCCCGCCCTTCAGGGCACGGTGCACGTCCCCGGCGCCCGGGTGATCGTGCAGCGGCAGCGGCAGCGGCTCGGACAGGGCATACAGGTGGAATCGGACAGGGCGTACAGGCGGAAGAAGTAGCGGTGCGGCCCGTGTCCCGGTGGAGGCATCGGCCCTCCCCAGCCCACGCGGCCGGAGCCGTTCGGCCACGGCAGGCCACCCTGGGGCTTCTGCCCCTCCGTCCGTCCCGGTGGTCCCCGGAAGCGCCGCCATGCCCGCAACGGCGACACCGGCACCGGTCCGCACCCAAAACCCCGCTCGGCCGAACCCACCCGGGCCGCCTCGGGAAGCGGGGGTGAAGATGGCAGTGTGCCGACAAGGATCCTGCTCGAGGGCCGCCCCGGCGCGGGCAAGACGACCGCCCTGCGTCGGCTCGCCGCGCTGCTGTCCACCCACGCGGCCAGCGGCTTCACCACGGAGGAGATCCGGGAATCCGGCGCCCGCGTCGGATTCGTCCTTGAGACCCTGGCGGGCCGACGGGAAGTGCTCGCCCATGTCGACCTGCCCGGTCCGCCACGGGTAGGGAAATACGGAGTCGACCCGGGCGTCATGGAACGACTGGCGCTGCCGTCGCTCCGGCCGGCAGCAACCGAGGAGGCAACAGGACGGCTGGTGCTCATCGACGAGCTGGGACGGATGGAACTGACGTGCACGGCGTTCCGGCACGCGGTCGACGCGCTGTTCGCCGCAGACGTCGACGTCGTCGCCACGGTCCACACGCACCGCGATCCGTTCACCGACGCCCTCAAGCGGCGCACCGACGTCGAGGTCGTCCAGCTCACCCCGGCAAACCGGGACGTCCTGCCGGAGGAGCTCGCGGCCCGGCTGCAGCAGCTGCGGACGCACGGAAGACCTGCCTCTCACGGATGAGAGACGAACCTCCGGCCTGCTGAAAACGGAGTCGGGGCGACGGATGACGTGCGAGAGATGGACGGGCACCTGGCCACGGAGGCCGGCCGGGTCGGCGGGCGAGTCCCGTTCGGGCGGCACCCTGCGCAACGGCTACGGGCCAGGAAGGTCATGGCGGAGGTCGGTGCGGTCACGGTGCGGGTCGCCGGGACCGGCTGGGTGTGTTCCGGCCCCGGCTGCTGCCCTCGTACGTGGGCCGCACGGGCGCGCTGGACGACATGGTGATCTCACTGACCGCGAAGGGCTCGATCGGCCACTGCGACTCCAGCGTGGCGGTCGGCGCGTGCCGAACCCGCGAAGGCTTGCAGCTGGAACGCAGAGTCGGGCAGTGTGACGCGTCGCATACAGACAACACTGCATCACTGTGGGAACTTCAAGTGCCCTTTCGTGTCAGCCGAGTTACTGAAATGCCAAGGGCGAGGTCCGGCCGACCGCACGGATCGCGTCGCTCATCCCATGTGTGCGTAGGAGGCGGAGCCGCCGGCCGGCGGGGGAACCGGCGAGAGGGGCGGCCCGCCTGCGGAGAGGATCGAATGCGCTCTTTCGAAGCCCTGACGCTTGATCAGCTGGTCGACACGGCCCGCTATCCCCTGTCGGAACTCGCGAGCGCCCGGGGACAGGCCCTGGTTTCCTGTGCCCGGCGCGACCTGTTGACTCTCGGATGCACCGTGCTGCCGGACTTCATTCGCCCGTCGCTGCGCGACGTGCTGCGGCAGGAGTGCTCGGCCATCGCCCCCCGGGCGCACCACGACACCGAGACGGTGAACGTCTACAACATCGCAGTGGACTCGGCACTGCCGGAGAACCATCCGGGCCGGAAGACCTTCGAGCGGGGTAACGCGTTCGTCGCGCGGGACCGCATTCCCTCGGACTCCCTCATCAGCCGGCTCTACTCCGACATGGCGTTCCGCCACTTCATCGCCCACTGCTTCGAACTGCCGGAGCTGCACGAGCTGGCGGACCCGCTCTCCGGGCTGGTTCTCAACGTCATCGCGCCGGGCATGGAGCACCCCTGGCACTTCGACACCAACGAGTTCACCGTGAGCATGGTCACCCAGCAAGCGCAGGCCGGCGGCGTCTTCGAGTACTGCCCGAACATTCGGACCGCGCAGGACGAGAATTTCGACGACGTCCGGGACGTAGTGGACGGCCGGGGCGAGCGGTTGACCCGGAGCCTCCCCCTGCAACCTGGTGACCTGCAGTTGTTCAAAGGCCGCTACTCGCTGCACCGAGTGAGCCCGGTGCGCGGCGAGGTCGCACGCCACTCCGCGATATTCGCCTACAGCGAGCGCCCCGGCGTCATCGGGAGCGTGGAACGGACCCGGCAGCTCTTCGGCCGGGTGCTGCCCGAGCACGTGGCGGCCGAGGGACGGGCCGTCCGCGGCGACCGGCTCCTGGACTAGCGGGCGGCGAGAACACGTAGTCGCCGTAGGCCGTTTCCCCCTGCGCGATCCCACGGAGGAGTAAGCCCTGTGCGTTTCGACGTGACCGGAAAAGTCTCACTCGACCACATCTACGACCAGCCCGATCCGCGAACCTACTTCAGGGTGCTGCGCCCGCTCGACTACTGCGTTCCGCAGCAGGCCAAGCCCTACTTCGCCAAGATCATCACGGAGTACCGGGAGTCCCGGCACGTCACGGTGCCGAAGGTGCTGGACATCGGCTGCTCGTACGGGATCAACGCCGCCCTGCTGAAGTACGACGCGACCATGGACGAGCTGTACGCACGCTACGGCGACGAGAGGCGTGCGGGTGAGAGCCGCGAGGCTCTGCTGGCCCGCGACCGGGAGCTGACTCGGTCGCGCCAACCCCCGCAAGCGATCCGCTTCGTCGGCCTCGACACCTCCGGCAGCGCGCTGTCCTACGGTCTCGAGGCCGGGTTCCTCGACGACGCGGTGCGAGCCGACCTGGAGGAGCACGAGCCCACACCGCGACAGCGCGACCAGCTCTCGGGTACGGACCTGGTGATCTCGACGGGCTGCGTCGGCTACGTCACCGAGCGGACGCTCACGCGAGTCGTCCGGGCACAGGGCACCCGCCGGCCCTGGATGGCGCACTTCGTGCTGCGGATGTTCCCGTTCGACCCCGTCGAACGCGCATTGGCGAGTCTGGGCTACCGGACCATACGCGTCGACGAGGTGTTCAGACAGCGGCGGTTCGCCTCCCCGCAGGAGCAGGCGCTCGTGCTCCACAACATGTCGGCCGCAGGGGTGGATGCACGGGGCCTGGAGGCGGAAGGCTGGCTGTACGCACAGCTCTATCTTTCCCGGCCGTACGACATCGCAGGTCCCAACGATCCGAAGCGAGACCAGAGTTGAAGATCAGTCAGGATGCATCAGCCAATGCGACCTTCGCCCAGGAGGACAGCCTCCCGCGCGTGCCGCTGCCTACGCTGGAGGCGAGCTGCGAGAGGTTTCTCGCCTGGTGCACGCCGCTGCTGACCGCCGAGGAGCGGTCGGCGACCGAGGCGGAGGTCACCGCCTTCCTCCGGCCCGACGGCCCCGGCCGGGTGCTGCATGCTGCACTGGAGGAGTACGACGCCACGAAGGGTGTGCACAGCTGGCTCGACACCTTCTGGCCATACCGATACCTGGGCCGCCGGGACCGGATCGCGCTCAACGCCAACTTCTTCTTCCTGTTCCAGGACGCCGACCAGGCGCAGGTGGAGCGGGCGGCCGGGCTCGTCGCCGGGGCCCTCAACTACAAGCGGCGGCTCGATCAAGGACTCATTCCACCGGTGGTGCAGCGCGGAGCGCCCCAATCGATGGTGCAGAACAGGTTTCTGTTCTCCACCACACGTATCCCCGGCGCGCAGCAGGACACCGTCCGCGCGCCCTACACCGAGGAGTGGCCGGGCCCGTCCGAGGCCCGGCACATCGTGGTGTTCTTCCGGGGCAGCATGTTCCGGCTGGACGTGCTGGGGCCGGACGGTGTCCCGCACAGCCTGGATGACATCGAGGCGGGACTGCGCGCCGTGATGAAGGCCGGCGCCGACCCGGCCGGCGCGGGCACCTCGGTGGGCCACCTCACCACCATGGCCCGCGCGGAGTGGGCGGCCGCCCGGAAGTCCCTGCTCGCCTGCCACCCCCGCAACGCCGACGCCCTTGACGATGTCGAGACCGCGCTGTTCTGCGTCGCTCTGGAGGACTTCGCTCCCGCGGACGTCCAGGACGCCTGTGACCAGCTGCTGTACGGCGACCGCGGCAACCGCTGGTTCGACAAGGCCTTGTCCTTCGTCGTCTTCGCCGATGGACGGGCGGGCATCAACGTCGAGCACTGTGAGTTGGACGGGACCACGATCCTCAACTTCACCGACGCCCTGCTCAACACTCCGGCCGAAGAGCAGTCCCGGCAGTCCGGAGCCCGCTCCCAGGGGCTGCCGGCGCTGGGGCCGATCGTGTTCGAACTGGACGGCGCGCTGCGGGCCCAGGTGCGCTCCGCCGCCGACGCGTTCGCGGCGTACGGGGAGAACACCGCGACCAGCACGTTGTCGTTCGCGGACTTCGGCAGCAGCGCGGCCAAGGCGTTGGGAGTCTCGCCGGACGCGTTCGTCCAGGCCGCTTACCAGCTCGCCCATCAGCGCGCCAAGGGCCACCTGGGCGCCACGTACGAGTCGATCGCCACCCGGCAGTACCGGCACGGGCGGACCGAGGCGATGCGCGTCGTCACCACCGAGATGGTGGCTTTCGTGGCGGCGATGGAGGACCCGGCAGTGGACGCGGACGCCCGGCGCGCCGCGTTCCGGGCAGCCACCGACGCTCATGTGGCGCGCGCGAAGGCGTGCCAGGCCGGGCAGGCGCCGGAGCAGCACCTGTGGGAACTGGAGCTGATCCAGCGCCGGCGCGGGGCCGAGCTCGGGGTGACCGAGCAGCCCGCGCTGTACCGGACACCGGGCTGGTTGACCATGCGGGACGACTACCTGAGCACGAGCTCCGCGCCGTCCGTCAATATCCAGTACTTCGGCTTCGGGTCGACCAGCAGCCAGTGCATCGGTGTCGCCTATGTGCTGCTTCCCGGGCGGTTCAACCTCTACCTGAGCACGCCGATGGCGGTCGCTGCGCAGATGCGGACGTTCGCCGACCGGCTCCGGGAGGCGATGGACGAACTCCGTGAGCTGCTGGCGTCCGAGCGGCCTGAGGACTGAACGGAGCCCACCGCCGGACCGGAACTCCCGGTCGGGGACCACGGTCCGGCAGCCCCTCCTCTGCGGCGATCGCGACGTCAGAGCCGCAGTCCCCACCGCCACGGCCGAGGCCGGAGAACGCCGCTCCCCGTTACGTACTGCGACGTGGCGGCCACACCCCGGGACGATCTTGCTCAGCCCAGGAAGCTCAGTCGAACCTGACGGTTGGCATTGTCTTTGTTGGTGTCGACCAGACAGACCGACTGCCATGTGCCCAGCTCGAGGCTGCCGCCGAGCACCGGGAGGGTCGCGTGGGGCGGGATCATCGCCGGGAGGACGTGGTCGCGGCCGTGACCGGGGCTGCCGTGGCGGTGCTGCCAGCGGTCGTCGGCGGGGAGCAGGGTGTGCAGGGCGGCGAGGAGGTCGTCGTCGCTGCCTGCGCCCGTCTCGATGACGGCGATTCCGGCGGTGGCATGCGGAACGAAGATGTTGAGCAGTCCGTCGCGGCCGTCCGCCGCCTCGCGCAGGAAGTCCTCGCAGTCGGCGGTGATGTCGACGACCCGTTCCTGCGAGCCGGTGGAGACGTTCAGCGTGCTGGTGGTGAAGGCATGTGACATGCCCTCATCCTGACCGATACGCCGGGTCTCACACGGCGCGGACGCAAGCGCGTCCTGCCGTGTTGCCGGCCTCCAGCGGCTGGCCGGGCACGACTGCCCGTACTGCCGCCGAACCAGGGCTTCCTGTTCCTGGTCCGCGACCAGCCCGCTGAGGCCTTCGCCGGTGACCTGGCTCGCACCCAGGCCGGGTCATGGCCGACTGGCGGGCCCCCTGGCACGTGGACGCCACCAGGGCGAGGACACGGCCCAGGCCATTTCCCGGACAGCGGCCGCCCTCGTCCTGCCGGTCGCCCGGCCGATCGGTGTCGCGCCGATCTCACGCGGCTGCTCCACGCCTTCTCGGCAATCCCCCGCCATTTTACTTGAATCTTTAACTAAATGACAAGTGCGCGACCGCCCGCGTGTTTCGTGCAGAACGGCGCGCGGATCGTGCAGGAGTTCACGCGGATGCCCTTCGCATACTCGGGGGCTCAAGGGACCGCACGACCGGATGACACGCGGAGGCAGTTCGATGCGGACGTTCGTCTACACATCCCACCCCTCACGGGTGGTCTTCGGTGCCGGCACGGTCGGGCGCCTCGGCGAGGAGGTCGAGCGGCTCGGCTGCTCCCGGGTGATGCTGCTGTCCAGCGGGCCCCTCGCGACAGCCTCGGGCCGGGTCCGCCAGGCGCTCGGCGGCCTGGTGGCGGCGGAGTTCGGCGGCGCGGCCATGCACACACCGGTCGAGGTGACCGAACAGGCTCTCGGCGTGCTCAGGGAGGCCTCCGTGGACGGCATCGTCGCCGTCGGGGGCGGTTCGACCACGGGCCTGTCGAAGGCGCTGGCCCTGCGCACGGGACTGCCGCAGCTGATCCTGCCGACCACGTACGCCGGCTCCGAGGTCACCCCCGTGCTCGGCGAGACGCAGAACGGACGCAAGGTCACCCGGTCGTCACCGGAGATCCTGCCCGAGACCGTCGTCTACGACGTCGACTTCACCTTGACCCTGCCGCTCTCCCTGACCATCACGAGCGGCGTCAACGCGCTCGCCCACGCCGTCGAAGCCCTGTACTCCGCCGACGCCGACCCCGTCACCGACCAGCAGGCCCTGGACGCGATCTCCCGCATCGCCCGGGCGCTGCCGCGTCTGGCCGCCGACCCGGCCGACCTCGAGGCGCGCGCCGACCTGCTGCACGCGGCCTGGCTGGCCGGAAGGTGCCTCGCCACGGTGGGCATGGGCCTGCACCACAAGTTGTGCCACACCCTCGGCGGGAGCTTCGATCTGCCGCACGCCGAGACACACACGGTCGTCCTGCCGCACGCCATGGCCTACAACGCGCCCGCGGTGCCCGGCGTGATGCGCCGCATCGCCGACGCCCTGGGCGTACCCGACGCCCCCAGCGGCGTCCACGACCTGGTCGCCTCCCTGGGCGGCCCCACCTCGCTGCGTGACCTCGGCATGCCGGAGTCCGGCCTGGCCCGCGCGGCGGAGCTGGCCACCTCCACGCCGTACCCGAACCCGCGCGAGCTGACCACCGAGGGCATCGCGGAGGTGCTGGCCGGCGCCTGGCACGGACGCCGTCCCGCAGGTCCCCCGTCCACGGAGGCCAAGCTGGCCCGTCTCACCGAACAGGTCGTGGCGAGCTTCGCGCAGGCCCCCGACCCGCGCGTCCGTACGCTGCTGAGCGAACTGGTCCGGCATCTGCACGCCTTCGTCGCCGGGAACGACGTCACCGACAGCGAATGGCAGTACGCCGTCGACTTCCTCACCCGCACCGGTGAGAGCTGCAGCCCGACCCGTCAGGAGTTCGTGCTGCTGTCCGACACGCTGGGTGTCTCCAGCGCCGTGGACCTGCTCACCAACTCCCGTACGCCCCACACCACTCCCTCGGCGGTACTCGGTCCCTTCTACACGGAGGGTCCGCCCGACACGCCGCACGGCGGCGACATCTCCGGCGGGCTGCCGGGCACCCCGCTCTGGGTGGACGTGCGCGTCACGGACACCGGCGGTGAGCCGGTCGGAGACGCGGTCGTGGACGTGTGGCAGTCCAACGAGGACGGCTTCTACGACGTCCAGCTCCCGGACCTGGAGGGACCGGTGCTCCGTGGGCGGCTGCGCACCGACGCCGAGGGGCGGATCTGCTTCTGGTCCATCCTGCCCTCGGAGTACCCGATCCCCGAGGACGGGCCGGTCGGGCAGATGCTCAAGGCGACCGGACGCCATCCCTACCGGGCTCCGCACCTCCACTTCATGATCGACGCGCCCGGCCACCACCGGCTCGTCACCCAGCTGTTCGTGTCGGGCGGCGCCTACCTCGACAGCGACACCGTCTTCGGCGTCAAGGACGAGCTCGTCGTCGACTTCACCCCGCAGTCCGGTCCCGCCCCCGACGGCCGCCGGGCCGACAGCGAGTGGCGCCGGCTCGACTACATCTTCCGCCTCGCCCCCCTGGCCGGATGACCGAGGAGCGTTCACCCATGACCATCACCCCTGCGCACGACACGTACGACACCGACGTCCTCGTCGTCGGCAGCGGCCCCGCCGGTGGTTCCGCCGCATTGCTGCTGGCCACCTACGGCATCCGCACCCTGCTGGTGACGAAGTACGGCTGGCTGGCCAACACCCCGCGGGCGCACATCACCAACCAACGCACCATGGAGGTCCTGCGCGACCTCGGCGTGGAGTCCGAGGCACTGGCCGCCGGCAGCCCGTCCCACCTCATGGGTGACACGGTGCTGTGCACTTCGCTGACCGGGCACGAGATCGGCCGCATCCGCACCTGGGGCACCGGTCCGGCTACGGTCAGCGAATACGCGGCCAAGAGCCCCTGCGAGATGATCGACCTGCCGCAGACCTACCTGGAGCCGATCCTCGTCAAGAACGCGGCGGCCCGCGGCGCCAAGGTCCGCTTCGACACCGAGTTCCTCAGCTTCACCCAGGACGACAGCGGCGTCACCGCGCGGCTGCGCGACCGGGTCCGGGGCGACGAGTTCACCGTACGGGCCCGCTACCTGATCGGCGCGGACGGCGGGCGCAGCACCGTCGCAGAGCAGCTCGGCCTGCCCTTCGACGGCCGTATGGCCAAGGCCGGCAGCATGAACATCGTCTTCAAGGCCGACCTCACCCAGTACTGCGCCCACCGGCCGAGCGTCCTGTACTGGGTGCTGCAGCCCGGGGCCGAGACCGGCGGAATCGGCATGGGGCTGGTCCGCATGGTCCGTCCGTGGAACGAGTGGCTGCTGGTGTGGGGGTACGACATCGAGCAGCCGCCGCCTCAGGTGGACGACGAGTCTGCGCGGCAGATCGTGCGCGACCTGATCGGTGACCCCGACCTGCCGGTGGAGATCACCTCCACCTCGCTGTGGACCGTCAACCACGCCTACGCCTCGGCCTTTTCGTCCGGGAGGGTCTTCTGCGCCGGTGACGCGGTGCACCGTCACCCGCCGTCCAACGGGCTCGGCTCCAACACCTCCGTACAGGACTCGTACAACCTGGCCTGGAAGCTCGCGATGGTGATCCGCGGCGAGGCCGGCCCGGAGCTGCTCGACACCTACTCCGCGGAACGGGCCCCCGTCGGGCGGCAGATCGTCGAACGGGCCAACCTCAGCCGTGACCAGTTCGGCCCGATCTTCGAGGTGCTCGGCATCGGCGGTGGCGCCGGCCACGAGGACATCGCCGAGGGGCTCGCGGCCATGAACGCGCCGACACCCGAGGGCGCCAAGAAGCGGCGCCTGCTCGAAGAGGCGATCCAGCTCAAGAACTACGAGTTCAACGCGCACGGTGTCGAGATGAACCAGCGCTACGTCTCCTCCGCAGTCTCTCCCGATGACGCCTCCGCCGAAGTCTGGGAACAGGACCGTGAGTTGGTGGCCAAACCGACCACCCGCCCCGGCGCGAAGCTGCCGCACGCGTGGCTGGTCGACGCCCAGGGTGAGCGTCTGTCCACGCTGGACGTCGTCGGCGACGGCACCTTCACCGTGCTGACCGGCCTGTCGGGCGGCGTCTGGGACACCGCCGCGGCCGCCTGCCGGACAGACCTCGGCGTCCCGCTGCGGGTGGTGCGCATCGGCGACGACAACGTCCGGGACGCGTACGGCGACTGGAGTCGCGTCAGCGAGATGGCCGAGGACGGCGTACTGCTCGTGCGCCCCGACGGCCACGTCGCCTGGCGCCGCGCCACCGCACCCGAGAGCGCGCAGCAGGCGCGGCACGAGTTGCTCGGCGCGCTGCGCCAGGTGCTGTCCAGGTAGGAGAGAAGCAGGATGGACAAGGTGATGGCCACGGCCCGGGAGGCCCTGGCGGACGTGACGGACGGACGGTCGTTCGCCGTCGGCGGCTTCGGGCTGAGCGGTGTCCCCGAGGTGCTCATCGGCGCCCTGTACGAGAGCGGGGCGGGCGGTCTGACGGTGGTGTCGAACAACTGCGGCGTCGACGGCCGCGGCCTCGGCATCCTGCTGGCCGCGGGCCGGATCACCCGGGTCACGGGCTCGTACATCGGCGAGAACAAGGAGTTCGCCCGCCAGTACCTCGCGGGCGAGTTGGAAGTCGAACTGACGCCGCAGGGCACGCTCGCCGAGCGACTGCGGGCGGGCGGCTCGGGGATCCCCGCCTTCTACACGACGGCCGGCGTCGGCACCCAGGTGGCCGAGGGTGGACTGCCGTGGCGCTACGCGGCGGACGGTTCGGTCGCCGTGGCCTCGCCGGCCAAGGAGGTGCGCGCCTTCGGCGGCGTGGACCACATCCTGGAGCACGCCATCACCACGGACTACGCGCTGGTCAGGGCGGCGCGCGGGGACCGCCACGGCAACCTCGTCTTCCGCCGCGCGGCCCGCAACTTCAACCCGCTGGCCGCCATGGCCGGGCGCATCACGATCGCCGAGGTGGAGGAGCTGGTCGAGCCGGGCGTACTCGAACCCGACGAGATCCATCTCCCCGGGGTCTTCGTGCAGCGTGTCGTGGCACTGACCCCCGCGCAGGCGGCCGACAAGGGAATCGAGAAGAGGACGGTGCGCGAGCGATGAGCTGGACCAGGGACGAGATGGCGGCGCGCGCGGCGAGCGAGTTGCGGGACGGTGACTACGTCAACCTGGGCATCGGTCTGCCCACCCGGGTCGCCGACTTCCTGCCGCCGGGTGTCGACGTCGTCCTGCACTCGGAGAACGGGCTGCTCGGCGTCGGACCGTACCCGTCGCCCGACGAGGTCGACGCCGACCTGATCAACGCGGGCAAGGAGACCGTGACCGTACGGCCGGGAGCGTCCTTCTTCGACTCCGCGCTCTCCTTCGGAATGATCCGCGGCGGCCACATCGACACCGCCGTCCTGGGGGCGCTCCAGGTGTCGGTCCGCGGGGACCTCGCCAACTGGGCGGTCCCCGGAAAAATGATCAAAGGGATGGGTGGTGCGATGGATCTCGTCCACGGGGCCGGTCGGGTGGTCGTCCTCATGGAGCACCTGACGAAGGACGGCACCTCCAAGATCGTCCAGGAGTGCACGCTGCCCCTCACCGGACGCGCCTGCGTGGACCGGATCATCACCGACCTGTGCGTCCTCGACGTCACACCCGACGGACTCGAACTCGTCGAGACCGCCCCGCATGTGACGGTCCACCAGGTGGCCGCCCATACCCCGTTCCTCGTCAATCCTGCTGGGAGCCACCGATGATCGAGCGACCCCGTGACGTGTACGTCGTCGACGCCGTCCGTACCCCCTTCGGCCGCTACGGCGGTGCCCTGGCGGGCGTGCGCCCCGACGACCTCGCTGCCGGCGTGCTGCGCGCCCTGCTCGACCGCAGCCCCGGCCTGGACCCCGCGCGCATCGACGACGTACTGCTCGGCAACGCGAACGGCGCGGGCGAGGACAACCGTGACGTGGCCCGTATGGCCGTGCTGCTCGCCGGACTCCCGGTCACCGTGCCCGGCGCCACGGTCAACCGGCTGTGCGGATCCGGTATGGAGGCAGTCGTCCAGGCGGCCCGTGCCATCGCGCTCGGCGACGCGTCCGTCGCGGTAGCCGGCGGTGTGGAGTCCATGAGCCGCGCGCCCTGGGTGCTGCCGAAACCGGAGCGGGCCTTCCCGGCGAAGGACCAGCAGCTGTACTCGACGACGCTCGGCTGGCGGATGGTGAACCCCCGGATGCCCGCCGAGTGGACCATCCCGCTCGGCGAGAGTGCGGAACTCGTCGGCGCCAAGTACGCCGTCACCCGGGAGGCACAGGACGCGTTCGCCCTGGCGAGCCACCGCAACGCGGCCCGCGCCTGGCGCGAGGGCGAGTACGCCGGGGAGGTCGTCGCCGTGGAGGGCGTGGACCTTCCCCGTGACGAGGGCATCCGGGACAACACCTCCCTGGAGGCCCTCGCCCGGCTGAAGCCGGCCTTCACCGCGGACGGCACCATCACGGCCGGCAACGCCTCGCCGCTCAACGACGGGGCGGCCGCGCTGCTGCTCGCCGACGAGGACGGGCTCGCCGCGATCGGGCGCGAGCCCCTGGCCCGGGTGCGGGCCGCGGCCGTGACGGGCATCGAGCCGCAGCACTTCGGGCTGGGCCCGGTCGACGCCGTCCGCAAGGTGCTCGCCAAGGCCGCCGTCGCCCCCGGCGATCTGCACACGATCGAGCTGAACGAGGCCTACGCCGCCCAGGCGCTGGCGTGCCTGGCCGCGCTGCCGGAACTCGACCCGGAGGTGGTCAACCCGCGCGGCGGCGCCATCGCGATCGGCCACCCGCTGGGCGCGTCGGGCGCCCGTATCACCGGAGCGGTCGCGCACCAGCTGGCCGCCGCGGGCACCGGCACGGGTCTGGCGGCGCTGTGCATCGGGGTGGGCCAGGCGCTGGCCCTGGTGCTCGAACGCTGAGGCGAGGCCGTGGGGGCCTCCTCATCGGGCCGGCGCAGGAGGTTGTGCGGGACCTCCTCAGCCGGACCGGCGCAGCGCGGCCGGGGTGGTGCCCAATCGCGCGCGCATCACCCGCGTGAGGTGCTCCTGATGGGAGAACCCGCAGGTGACGGCCACGTCCGCGATCGGGGTGGAGCCGGTGCGCAGCAGCCGGCACGCGGCCTCCAGACGCAGGCGGAGCAGGAACTGGTGGGGCGACTGGCCGGTGCTCGCCCGGAACCTCCGAGTGAACTGGCTCGGGCTCAGCGAGGCCGCGCCGGCGAGGTCGGTGATCGGCAGCGGTTCGTCGAGGCGCTGTTCCATGAGCTCGCGGACGGCGGCCAGCTGCCGGTCGGAGAGCCCGGACCGGTCGGGCGGGGACGCGGTCGCGCGGGCACCGTGGCGGCGTACGAGCTGCGCGGCCAGCATCCCGGTCAGGTGGTCCGTGTACGTGCGGGCCGACGGCTCCCAGGAGCGGAGCGTGCTCTCCAGCGCGAGCATCAGCTGTTCGGTGAGTGGATCACTGGTCCCGAGGGCCTCGGACAGCTCCACGGGCCGCCCGTCGTTCGCGTCGCGCAGAGCGGCGTCAGTGAGGTAGGCGTGGATCGTGTCCAGCCGCCCGCCGAGCTCGACGGCGAGACTCCGGCCGGCCGGCTGCAGGAAGAGCCCACCCGCCGGGATCGTCCGTGACCGCTGGTCGGACCCTCGCCCCCGCCGTACGGTGACGGGTCCGCTGAGGTGCAGGATCACCAGATGGGTGGGGGCGGGGTCGAAGGCCGCGCGGTAGGGCTGCTCCTCCTGCATGGAGAGGTAGAGCCGGTCCCAGCCGAGCCCTGAGCTGGTGTGATGTGTACGCACGCCGGGCTGTCGCAGCATGCCGACCGTGTCGGCCAGTCCGAGTTCCGTCATGGTGCGACCTCCTCACGGCCCCATATAGTTGAATAGTAAATGAGATGGCGGGTATCGAGAAGCGCCTGGATCGCGGACGCGGGCGGGGTCGCACTCGGTGCCGGCTTCGGTGGCTGCGTGGCCGCCGTCCGCGCCGACGTCAGGTGCCACCGTGCCGTGGTGGTGCCCGGCACCGGGCCCTCAGAGCGCCACGAGCGCGGCGGCTGCGGCGAGTGCGGCCGCCACCAGTCCGGCGAGCATGGCCGACCGGTCGCTGCGGGCCAGGTTCACCCCCTCGAACTGGTGGTATGCGGGCGCCCTGGAAGGCACGACCCACGGCCCGGATCCCCGGGAAGATCCAAGCCCGGATCGCGGTTGGCAGACGCGTGAACGAATCACGTGCGGTCGAGGTCGTGGTCATCGGCGCCGGTCAGGCCGGGCTGTCCAGCGCCTACCATCTGCAGCGCGCCGCCTTCTCGCCGGACCGCGATTTCGTGGTCCTCGACCACTCCCCCGCGCCGGGCGGTGCCTGGCAGTTCCGGTGGCCGTCCCTGACGTACGGCAAGGTGCACGGGATGCACGCGCTGCCCGGCATGGAGCTGACGGGCGCCGATCCGGGGCGGCCCTCGTCGGTGGTGATCGGCGAGTACTTCGACCGGTACGAGCGGGCCTTCGGCCTGCGCGTGCGACGCCCCGTCGACGTACGGGCCGTACGGGAAGGCGACGGTGGCCGGCTGCGCGTGGAGTCCTCGGACGGCATCTGGTCGACACGGGCGCTGATCAACGCGACGGGCACCTGGGACCGGCCGTTCTGGCCGCGCTATCCGGGCCAGGAGACCTTCAGCGGACGGCAACTGCACACCGCGCAGTACGCCGGTCCGGAGGAGTTCGCCGGTCGGCGGGTCGTGGTCGTCGGCGGCGGCGCCTCCGGGACCCAGCACCTGCTGGAAGTGGCACCGTACGCGGCCGCGACCACGTGGGTGACCCGGCGGCCTCCGGTGTTCCGCGAGGGGCCGTTCGACCAGGAGGCCGGCCGCGCCGCCGTCGCGCTGGTGGAGGAGCGCGTGCGCCAGGGGCTGCCGCCGCGGAGCGTGGTCTCGGTCACCGGGCTGCCCCTCAACGACGCCGTCCGGCAGGGCCTCGCGGACGGCGTCCTGGACCGGCAGCCCATGTTCGACCGGATCACGCCGGACGGCGTGGCCTGGAGCGACGGACGGCACGTCACCGCCGATGTGATCCTCTGGGCGACCGGATTCCGGGCCGCGCTCGACCACCTCCGTCCGCTGCGGCTGCGCGAGCCGGGCGGCGGGATCCGGGTCGAGGGCACCCGGGCGGTGGCGGATCCACGCGTCCACCTCGTCGGTTACGGCCCCTCGGCCAGCACCGTCGGCGCCAACCGGGCCGGCCGCGCGGCCGTCCGGGACATCAGGCGGCTGCTGGCGGAGGAACAGCCGGTCGCCGCGTGACGTGCCGTCCGCTCATCGGGCCGGTGACTGCGGGGAAGCCGGACGCGGGCCGGGGATCTGCCCCTGGTCCGTGCCCTGGTGCAGGGCGTTGAAGTCCGCGACGTTGCGCATGTGCGTCAGGTAGTCGGAGGCGAAACGGGTGTCCCCCGGCTTGACCGTGACGAAGTACAGCCAGTCGCCCGGCGTCGGGTTGAGTGCGGCGTGCATCGCTTCCTCTCCGGGGTTGTCGATGGGCGTAGGCGGCAGGCCCATGCGCTGATACGAGTTGTACGGGCTCTCGATGCGGGTGTCGTCCTGGCTGGGGTGAGCAGTGCTCTGGTGCAGCGCGTAGTTGATCGTCGAGTCCATCTGCAGCGGCATCCCGCGCTCCAGCCGGTTGAGGACGACCCGGGCGACCTTGCCCATGTCCGCCTTCGTGGCGGCTTCGGCCTGGACGATGCTGGCGACGGTGACGAGCTGGTAGACGTTCAGCGCGTTGTGCTGCGCCCCGGCCGCGACCGGCGCCGCGTCGAACTTGTTCTTGGCCGTGTCGACCATGGCGCGCAGCAGGGACTCGGGCGTCGCTCCCTTCCGGAAGGCGTAGGTCGCCGGGAAGAGAAAGCCCTCTGGATTACCTCCGGCTTCGCGCGGCAGCTTCAGTGCGGCCTTCCCGATGGATCGGTGCGTGCTTCCCGCAGGCAGCTCGAGGGCCTTGTCGATCGCGGCGTAGACCTGGCCGGAGCGCCAGCCCTCCGGGACGACCAGCGCGGAGGGCGGTGCCTCCTCAGGGCCGCCGTTCAGCGTCAGCAGCGGCACCGCCACGGCGGTGCCGACCAGGGCGGCGCCGGCCACGACGAGGACGAGCCTGCCCCGGCGCGTCAGTCGAATCGTGCTCCGCGGCGGAAGTTTCGTCTGCATGCGGGCACGGTATTACGCGAACCGCTATAAACCCGGCATATGTTCAGTTTGTCGATCGCGGCGTCAGTCTCGCGTTCAGCTCGCCGGTTCGAGTTGCGCGTCCCGGCGCACCAGCGCGGCGTACCGCCCGTCCCGTTCCAGCAGTTCTTCGTGGCTGCCGCGCTCGGCGACCCGTCCGGAGTCGAGGACCACGATCTGGTCGGCGCTGCGGATCGTGGACAGCCGGTGGGCGATGGTGATCGTCGTCCGGTCCGCGGAGAGGGCGTCGATCGCCTCCTGCACAGCGGCCTCCGTGCGGGTGTCGAGCGCGCTGGTCGCCTCGTCGAGGATGAGGACCGGCGGATCGCGCAGGATCGTGCGCGCTATCGCGAGGCGCTGCTTCTCACCGCCGGAGAAGCGGTGCCCGCGTTCGCCGACGACCGTGTCGTAGCCGTCGGGCAGCGCGGCTATGTGGTCGTGTATCTGCGCCGCCCCGGCCGCCGCCCGCAGTTCCTCGTCCGTGGCGTCCGGCTTGGCGAATCGGAGGTTGTCCGCGACGGAGGCGTGGAAGAGGTACGTCTCCTGGGAGACGACCCCGACCGCACGGGCGAGGGTGTCGAAGTCGAGGTCCCGGACGTCGACGCCGTCCAGGGTGACGCGGCCGCCGGTGACGTCGTAGAGCCTGGGCACCAGATAGCCCAGCGTGGACTTGCCGGCGCCGGTCGGGCCGACGACGGCGAGGCTGCCGCCCGCGGGCACCGCGACGTCGATGCCGTCGAGGACGGGGCGGGTCTTGTCGTGGCCGTCGTAGCGGAACTCCACGCCCTCGAAGCGCACTTCGCCCTTGATCTGGTCGAGGTGGACGGGCTGCTCCCGCTCGGTGATGTCGATCGGCAGGTCCAGGTACTCGAAGATGCGCTGGAAGAGCGCCAGGGAGGTCTGGATCTGGACGCCGGTGGCGAGCAGGCTCACGGCCGGGCGGAAGAGGCCCTGCTGGAGCGAGACGAACGCGACGATGGTGCCGAGCGAGACCTTGGGTCCGCCGAACTGGAGGGCCAGGCCCGCGGTCCAGTAGATGACGGCGGGCATCGCGGCCATGACGATCGTGATCACGGCCATGCGCCAGCGCCCTGCCATGTTCGCTCTCACCTCGAGGTCGACGAGGCGCTCGGACTCCTCAGCGAACGAGGCGGTGAGCGAGTCGGAGCGGCCCATGGTGCGGCCGAGGAGAATGCCGCTGACCGAGAGCGACTCGGTGACGGTGGCCGCCATCGCGGCCATCTGCTTCTGCCGCCGGGTGGTGATCTTCTTGCGTTCGTTGCCGACCCGGCGGCTGATCCACACAAACACCGGCAGCAGGAGCAGCGAGACGACGGTGAGCCGCCAGTCGAGCGCGACCATCGCGACGATCGTGGCGACGACGCTGGTGGCGTTGGAGACCAGGGAGGTCGCGGTGGAGGTGACGGTGGCCTGCATGCCGCCGATGTCGTTGGCGATCCGGGACTGCACCTCGCCGGTGCGCGTGCGCGTGAAGAAGGCGAGCGACATGCGCTGCAGGCGGCCGTAGACGGCGGTGCGCAGGTCGTGCATGACGCGCTGGCCGACGGTGGTCGAGATCAGCGTCTGGAGCACGCCGAACACGCTGGAGAGGACCGCGCTGAGGATCATGCCGAGCGCGAGCAGGCTCAGCAGACCGGTGCGGCCCCGGGGGATCGCGACGTCCAGGGTCTCCTTGAGCAGGAACGGCGTGGCCACCGAGACCAGCGAGGAGGCGCCGACCAGCAGGCCGACGATCGCGAGCCGGCCGCGGTAGGGACGGAAGAGCTTCAGGATGCGGCGCACCTGCCGGGGCTGGTCCTTGGCGTCGGCAGGTGGGGTCCAGGACGGTTCATGGTCGGGATGCATGGGCTCCTACGGAGGTGGACGGGCGTCCGGCCGTGACCGGCCGACGCTGACGAACGGATCGCAGCTCATTGTTACCTATACTCACAATGAACGGCATCCTGATATTGTTCCCGCATGACCACCCCCGACCCCGACGGCCTGCTCGCCGAGCAGTTGCTGCGGCTGACCCGCCGGGTGCACCGCATCCAGAAGCGCCATCTGGAACGGCACGAACTGGGCGTCACCCCGGCCCAGTCCCGGCTGCTGCGCACCCTGGCGCACTACGCCTCGCCCCCGCGCATGGCCGACCTGGCCGAGCGCCTGGAGGTGGTGCCGCGCGCGGTGACGACCCTGGTCGACGGGCTGGAGGCGAACGGGAAGGTACGCCGGATGCCGGATCCGGCGAACCGGCGCGTGACCCGGATCGAGCTGACGGACGAGGGGCGCACGACCCTGCGCGAGCTGCGCGGCGCACGCCGCTCGGCGGCCGAGGAAATCCTCGCTCCGCTGACGGAGAAGGAACGCCAGGTACTCGGCGTCCTGCTGGACACCCTGATCGAGGGGGACGGCGGCAACCGCTGCTGAGCGACAGGACACCGAGGCCGGCGCACAGCGCTGCGGGCCGCACACCGCCCCGGTGCACGGCCCGCCGGCCTGCCGTCGGGCTCGCCGCCCAGCGCCGCGCTCAACAGCGCTCGCGGTCCTCCGTCAGCACACCCTGAACCGTGGCCAGCGAACGGTCGTAACATCCGCCGGATCCATACTGCCGATAGCGCTCGCTCGACGTGCCGACCGCGTGCCGCTGGTCGCGCGGGACGTCGATCGTGTACGCCGCGTCGCCGCGGTACGTGTCGTCGAGCCACGTCCACGCGGTGCGCCGGCCGTCCCGCGCTTCCACGACCGAGGCGCGGTCACCGAGCGTCAGCACGGTGCGCAGCCGGCCGTCCGCGCCGATGGTCGTCGCGCCGTTCATGGCGTACGTGCGGTGGGTGTGCGTCGTCCGCGCGGTGCCGTGTCCACCGACGGTCACCGTCTGGTCGTCGGACCAGGTCGCGTCCAGCCCGTCCGTGTTCTCGCCCTCGGTCCAGCGGTGGACGGAGGTGTTGGCGAGTGTCCGGGTGACGGTCGTGCTCACGCGGCCGTGGGAGGTGTCGAGGTATCCGGCCACGGCGAGCCGGTGCCCCGCCTCGGTGTTCACTCGGTTCTCCGAGCCGGGGGTGTAGGTGGAGGAATTGGCGAGGTCGGTCACCCTGTGCTCGGTCACGGCTCCGGTGACGTGGGCGCGGTGGGCGTCCTGCCAGACCAGGACGTTCACGGGTGCGCTCCAGCCCGTCCGCCCCTCGGGCACACCGACGACGGAGACCTCGACGTGGTGCGGACGGCCGTCGTCGAGCAGGCCCGCGAAGGGCGTGAGGTCGTATTCGATCGGCCGGACGTCGAAGGCGTGCGGCGCCGGGACGACGTACCAGAGGAAGGGGTTGGACCAGCCGCCGGTCCAGACGTTGGGGAACGGCGCGGCGATTCCGGCGAGTTGGCCGTCGACCTTGATCTGCACCTCGCGGTAGGGGCCGAGATCGGCCTTGCAGGAGTACGACGCCGGGTCGGCCACGGTCAGGTACCAGAACTCCTCGCATCCGCCGCCCGAACCCGTCGCGTAGACCTCGGCAACGATCCGCTCGCTGTTGCGCGGTGCGGTGAGGGTCGTGCCGCCGGACGTGTCGGCGAGGGGGAGCACGCGGTCGGGGGTCCGCTGCGCGGGGCGGCCCGCGTAGAAGGTCAGGGTGACGTGTACGCCGATGACGCCGGTGTAGGTGTCGTCCACGACATTGCCGATCAGCATCTCGACGTCCTGCGGACTGCGGAACGTGTCGCTGTAGCGGGTGACGTCCTTCTCGACGTGCCATGCGATGCCGTCCGGGGAGGGCTCCGGAGTCGAGGTGCGCAGGATCTCCACCCCTCCGACGTGCAGATAGCCGAGGCGGTCGTACTGACGGCCCTTCACCTTGCCGTCGAGCCGCAGGACGACCTTGCTCCAGCGGTCGCTGCAGCCGCGGGGCGGCGTGTACGCGCCCCGGTACGGCGTGAAGTCACGGAACTGGGCGTCGGCGAGGGTGACCTGGCACGACTTGGCGTGCGGCCGTTCCACGGGCGGGGCGGCGGTGACCGGGTCGTGCCAGTCGGTACCGAACTCGGTGGGGACCTCGGCCGCTTGGGCCACGCCGGCTCCGCTGCCGAAGAACGCGCTCACCAGGAGGGTCGCTCCGGCGAGCATGGACATGACTATCCGTCTACTCATGGCCGGTGTTCTACGGGGAGTCGGGCCGGCTCGCAATGACACCTCGGGAAGAACGGCGCGATAGCGCCCCGGACGCTTCGGTCGGCGCAGGGGGAAGAGCACGCCACGGTGTGCCCCGGCGCGTCAGGCGCGCAGTTCCGTCCGGTCCCCCATCACCATCACCGGACGACGGGCCGGATCGAGCGTGCGCAGCAGGAACGCCATGGCCTCTTTGGACACGCTGACGCAGCCGGACGTGCCGTCGCCATGGTCGAGGTGCAGCCAGATGCTGCCGCCCTTGTCGTCACCCTCCGGGCGCGTGGGGTCGTTCGGCGGGGTGCCCGGGAGGCGGTTGTAGTCGATGGCGATGACGTAGTCGAAGTCGTGCTGGTGTGCCTCGTCCCAGGCGTTCGGAGGCGCGTAGGCTCCCTCGTCCCGGTCGTACGGCAGCCTGGTGCCGGGGTCGGCGAGCACACCGCCCGCGTCGGAGAGACCGAACACACCGACGGGACTGCGCTCGTCGCCCATGTGATGGTCCGTGGTCCACCCTCTCCGGCCGTTGTGCGCCGGCCAGCCGGCCACCTCCCGCCACTCCGGACCCTCACGTGTGTACAGCACGGCCGTGGAGTCGGCCGAGTCCTCGCCCTCGCCGTAGACCACGACGACCTGCCCGGAGTCGTCCGGGATCCGCCGGAACAGCTGGTCACCGACGCCAGGGAGGCGGCCTCGGTCGATCGTGGGGGCGGCGGTCGACACCGTCGGGCTCTTCACGGCCCGACCGCTGGGGCCCGCCGCCCTGTCGGCGCGAGCGGGGCCTGACCCGTCGGCGCCGCACGCCGACAGGGTCGCCAGAAGAGTTCCAAGAGCCGTCAAGCCAACCGTCATTCGCCGCACACCGTGGATCTTCACGGGACCATCGTCGCTCACGTACCGGCTCATTGTGTGATCTTCCAGACATTCGGGTGACGGCATCATGCGTGTGGTTCACCGGCTGAACGCCTGACCAGTGACGTCGGCCGGGGCACCGACCGCGTCGGGCCCGGTGACCAGTGGCCGGAAGCCGGTGGATTTCGGTGCCCCTCAGGAAAACCGTTTGAAATCAACCACGCGACGACGCGAACCTTTCACGGTCCGTCACCGCTCCTCGCCGGCTCCCCTTCCCGCTTCCCTCCCCTCCCGGCGCCCCCTCCCCTCTCGGCGCCCCTCCTCCCCCGTTCCCTCGTTGCCTCCCCCACCTGACACGAACCACTGGGACGTCATGCAGATTCAAGACCTTCCGTACGCCGATCCGGGCGTCCCGGACGCACGCTCGGGCCCCCGATTCCTGAGGTGGCTGTGGCGGAACCAGCTGGGCGGACAGCTGAAGTCGCTCGCCTGGGGCCTGCTGCACTTCGTCTCCGTCTCGGCCCTGCCCTTCTGCGTCGGACTCGCCGTCCAGGCGGTCGTCGACCGCTCCGGCACCCGCCTCGCCCTGACGGGTGGTCTGATGCTGCTGTGCGGCGCCGGCATCGCCCTCGGCGACACCTTCCTGCACCGGACAGCCGTCACGAACTGGATCACGGCTGCCGCCCGCGTCCAGCAACTGCTGGCACGCCAGGCCGCCCAGCTCGGCTCCGCGCTGACCCGGCGGGTCGCCGCGGGCGAGGTGGTGGCCGTCTCCACCGGCGACGTCGAGAAGATCGGCTGGTTCGTCGAGGCGGTCTCCCGGTTCACCGCGGCCGCGCTGACGGTCGTGGTGGTCTGCGTCGGCCTCCTCGTCTACCAGCCCGCCCTGGGCGGCGTCGTCGCCGTCGGACTGCCCGTCGTGGCACTCGCGGTGCTGCCCCTGCTGCCCCGGGCGACGCGCCGCGCCGACGTGCAGCGCGAGAAGGCGGGCCGGGCCACCGAGCTGGCCTCGGACACGGTCGCCGGGCTGCGGGTGCTGCGCGGAATCGGCGGTGAGGAGCTGTTCCTCGACCGCTACCGCCGCGCCTCCCAGGAGGTACGGCAGGCTGCGGTGCGCAGCGCCCGGATGTGGTCGCTGATCTCCGCCATCCAGGTGCTGCTGCCCGGGCTGCTGCTCATCGCCGTCGTCTGGCACGGCATCCACCTCGCCCGCCAGGGACGGATCACCGTCGGTGAACTCGTCACCGTCTACAGCGCGGTCATGGTCCTCAACTATCCGCTGCGGCACTTCGAGGAGATCGCCATGGCGTACTCCTTCTCCCGCCCCTCGGCCAAACGCGCGGCACGTGTGCTGTCGCTGGAACGGTCCACCGCCGCCGAGGGCATCCGCGAGGCGGCGGCGCCCCGGGGCGATCTGTACGACCCCGGCACCGGTCTGCTCGCTCCCGCCGGCCGTCTCACCGCCGTGGTCTGCGGCGACCCGGACGCGGCGGGCCGGCTCGCGGAGCGGCTGGGAGGCCATCCGACCGAGCCGGTCCGCTCGGCGCTGCTCGGCGGTGTCGCTCTGGACGAGCTCCCGCTGGACAGCGCCCGGAGCGCCGTCCTCGTGCAGGACAAGGATCCGGTGCTGCTCTCCGGCACACTACGGGAGCTGCTCGACGTGCCCGCCTCGGGAGCCGTACGGGCCGCCGACGCGCTGGCAGCGGCGCAGTGCGACGACGTCCTGGACGCGCTCGTCCAGGGGTCCCTCGACGCCACCGACCCGATGGACGCCCGCATCACCGAGCGCGGGCGGTCCCTGTCCGGCGGCCAGCGCCAGCGGCTCGCGCTGGCCCGGTCACTGATCACCGACCCGGAGGTACTGGTGCTGGACGAGCCGACCTCCGCGGTCGACTCCCACACCGAGGCACGGATCGCGGACGGACTGAGCCGGCTGCGCTCGGGACGCACGACCGTGGTGTTCACCTCCTCGCCGCTGCTGCTCGACCGCGCGGACCGGGTCGCCCTGGTCCACGAGGGCGAGGTCGTGGCGGTCGGCGTGCACCGCGAACTGATCAGCAGTGAGCCGCGATACCGGGCCGTGGTCACCCGGGAGACGGACGACGAACTGGCCGCGGCCGACAAGGGCGCCCTGGTGGGCGCGCGCCAGGAAACGGAAGACATCGAGGAGAGCGCATGATCGGCGTTGCGCCGCCGGCGTACGACCCCGCGGCACCCACGACCGCCACCACCCTGCCCGTCGGCGCCGCCGCGACCGTGCGCGCTTATGTCGCGGAGCTGTTCCGCCGGCACCGCCGGGCCTTTCTGCTGCTCATCGGCGTCAACACCGTGGCCGTGATCGCTTCCATGGTGGGCCCGTACCTGCTCGGCGACCTCGTCGAGCGGGTGTCCGACCGGTCGCGGGAGCTGCATCTGGGCCTGACCGCCGGCCTGTTCGTGCTCGCGCTGGTCGTGCAGTCCGCCTTCACCCGGCAGGTACGGCTGCGGGGCGCGATGCTCGGCGAGCGGATGCTGGCCGACCTGCGCGAGGACTTCCTGGTCCGATCGGTCGGCCTGCCACCGGGCGTATTGGAACGGGCCGGCACCGGCGACCTGCTCTCCCGCATCACCACCGACATCGACCGCCTGGCCAACGCGATGCGTGAGGCCGTGCCGCAGCTGGCGATCGGTGTCGTGTGGGCCCTGCTGCTGCTCGGCGGGCTCGTCGTCACGGCTCCGCCTCTGGCGGCCGCCGTGCTGATCGCCGTGCCGGTGCTGGTGGCCGGGTGCCGCTGGTACTTCAGACGGGCACCCGCCGGTTACCGCTCCGAGGCCGCCGGGTACGCGGCCGTCGCCGCCGTGCTCGCCGAGACGGTGGACGCGGGCCACACCATCGAGGCGCACCGGCTGGGCGACCGCCGCATCGCCCTGTCGGACCGGCGGATCAAGGAGTGGACCGCCTGGGAGCGCTACACGCTGTGGCTGCGGTCCGTGCTCTTCCCCGTCATCAACGCCGTCCATGTCATCGTGCTCGGCTCGGTCCTCATGGTCGGTGGGACGTTCGTCCTCAACGGCTGGATCGGGGTGGGGCAGCTGACCACCGGTGCCCTCGTCGCGCAGATGCTCGTCGACCCGGTGAACCTGATCCTGCGCTGGTACGACGAGGTGCAGGTCGCCCAGGTGTCGCTGGCCCGCCTGGTCGGCGTGCGGGACATCGCGCCGGACGTCGCAGACGCCTCGCTGGCGCCCGGCGGGCGGGACGTGCAGGCCGACCGGGTGCACTTCGGCTACCGCGAGGGGGTCGACGTGCTCCGCAGCGTGTCCCTGCAGGTCGCTCCTGGCACCCGGCTGGCCCTGGTCGGTCCCTCGGGGGCGGGCAAGTCCACGCTGGGGAGGCTGCTCGCCGGTATCTACGCACCCCGCGACGGCCGGATCACGCTGGGCGGCGCGGAGCTGGCCCGGATGCCTGCAGAACGCGTCCGCTCGCACGTCGCCCTGGTCAACCAGGAGCACCACGTGTTCGTGGGTTCCCTGCGCGACAACCTCCTGCTGGCCCGCACCGGCGCCACGGACGCCGAGCTGTGGGCGGCGCTGGGCGCGGTCGACGCGGACGGCTGGGCACGGGCCCTGGACGACGGTCTGGACACCGAGGTCGGCTCCGGCGGTCTTGCCCTGACCCCGGCGCAGGCCCAGCAGATCGCACTGGCCCGGCTCGTGCTCGCCGATCCGCACACGCTGGTCCTGGACGAGGCGACCTCGCTGCTCGATCCGCGCGCGGCCCGGCACCTCGAGCGCTCCCTGGCCCGCGTCCTCGACGGCCGCACCGTGGTCGCCATCGCCCACCGCCTGCACACCGCCCACGACGCCGACGTGATCGCCGTCGTGGAGAACGGCCGTATCAGCGAGCTGGGCAGCCACGACGATCTGGTCGCGGCCGACGGCGCGTACGCGGCGCTCTGGCGGTCGTGGCACGGCTGAGGATCCGCCGAACGACCGGATGACCGGTACGGCGGCGCAGACCCCGCCGGCCGTGCCGGTCACCGCGACCAAGGCGGCACCGCACGCTCCGGCCGCGACCCCGCCGCCAAGTGCCACGGCGACGACCGGCAGCAGCCGGGGCAGCGGGGGCAGCGGGGGCAACCAGGGCCCGACGAGTACCCGCACAGCCGGGGCTGCCGGCACCACGGACCGCCGCACCGCGCTGAGCAGCCCCGTGGCGAGCAGCCCCGCTGCGAGGTCCATCGGCACCAGAGACGACCGGGGCACATCAGGTGAGCGCACAGGCGAACCTGCCGGCACTTCCGGCAGCCGGACCACAGCGCGCCCGGCATCCGCATGCCCCGGCCCGCCGGCGCTGGCAGCGGGCCGGACGACGGTGAGGGGGCGGGTCATGGGGCCGGTGTGGTGCCGGTAACCGGGCACCGGTGCCGACCCGTGCTCGTGCCGTTGCGCGGTCCCGACCGGGGGTGGAAGTCTGGAGAACGGCACCGGCTCGGGGAACGCCCCGGACCCACCCGGCTCGCGGCGTGTGCCACCCGTGCCGCGCGTGCCGGCGGCCCGCCGCCCGTTGCGGTGGCACACGGCCGTCCTCACCATCTGGAGGTACTCGTGGACAGCGCCGACGGCTGGGGGGACGACGTCTACCAGCCCGATTCCTCGGAGATCCGGGAGGATTCTGGGGTGCTCGACGTCGAGGACACACTGGACTTCGACGGCGTCGACGACCCGCTCGACCGTGGCTGGTCCCCTCCCGAGCGTCCCTGGGCGGTGGAGCACCGGGGGGTGACAGCGGCCGAACGACAGGCGGGCGAGACCCTCGACCAGCGGCTCGCCGAGGAGCAGCCCGATCTGGCCGCACCGGACGGCGACGATCTCGGTGACTGCTCGGGGACCGACGGGGAGCTCCTGGACAACGAGGTCGGCAACCTCCGCTCCGGCCGGCTGGTGGCCCCCGACGAGGGAGTTCACGAGGACGAGGAGGCCGCCCTCGTCGCCACCGACGTCGGTATCGACGGCGCCGGCGCCTCCGCCGAGGAGGCCGCGGTGCACGTCGTCGACGAGGAGTCCCTGCCCGGCTGACCCACACGTCTCCTGCCCGACCTCCCCGTAGGAGGAGCCGCCATGCAGCAGGACAAGCACCCCGATTATCACCCGGTGGTCTTCCGGGACCGGGCCGCCGGCTACGCGTTCCTGACCCGCTCGACGGCTCAGAGCGAGCAGACGATCGAGTGGGACGACGGCCGGACCTACCCGGTGATCGACGTGGAGATCTCCTCGGAGAGCCACCCCTTCTACACGGGCAAGGCCCGCACGGTCGACACCGAGGGCCGCGTCGCCCGTTTCGAGCGCCGGTACGGCGGTGCGGAGGGCGCAGAGGCGGGGGGCGACGAGGCGATCTGATTCCGAGGCCCGGCCCATGTCCGGTCCCGGGTTCCTCGGAGGGGCGGGGCGCCTCAGATCACATTGAGGGCCGCCGCGCAACCGACTCCGCCGAGCAGCATGAACACGGGCATCAGCACCTTCAGCTCCACCCAGCTTCCGGCCCGGAACCGCATCACCTTCGGCGGCCCCACGGGGTACCAGCGCTTGCGGCCCAGCGGGATCGGCCACAGGATCGGGCAGCCGGACACGGTCAGTGCGTCCCCGATGTCGTGCACCAGCGCGCCGAGCACGATCGGAAGCCCCAGCCACAGGTACTCCTGGCCCGGCGCGGTGAAGAGCCAGTTCGAGCCGTTGCCGGGCTTGTCCAGGACGCCCGCGAGGATCCATGCGGTGGTCGCCGCCAGCAGCCAGACCAGGACATCGCTGCTGGAACCCCGCGCCGCCCGCCACAGCAGGCCCTCGATGGCCAGCACCATGTGCACGAACAGGAGCGCCAGCACCGCCCAGCGGCCCCCCGCGATCGCCGCCGCCGAGCACCCGGCACCGATCAGCACCGCCCACAGCCAGGTGTGCGTCAGCGTACGGTGGCCTCCCGAGCGCCGTGTGTCGCCCTTCATCCTGGTCGCCTTGTAGACGGCGTACGACAACTTGTCCACGATCTCGCAGATCCAGCGGGAGATCGGTCCGAAGGCCCGGGAGATCGTGGCCGCCTTGTGGTCGAGGTCCGGTGCGAGCGCGGCGCCGGCGCAGATCAGGGCGCCGCACAGGAGCACCGGCCAGGGCATCGGATGCCCTGCCGCCGCGGCGGCCGCTCCGACGCCGAGCCAGGCCGCGGCCCCCGACAGTGAGTGTGCTGGTCCCATCATGGCCGCTTCCCGCCCCATTCCTCGTGTGCCGCTGTCCAGTTGACCCGGTGCGCTGATGCGTCGTCGGCGACACAGCGTAGCGGCCATGATCTTCGTGCCCACAGCCGATTCCCCTCTGGGGCAGAAGGCCAGGCAAGATGGGGGCGTGACACTCATCGATCAGCTGCCGCCGACCGCCGACCCCGACGCCCTGTACGAAGCCTTCGAGTCGTGGGCGCAGGAGCGCGGCCTCACCCTCTATCCCCACCAGGAGGAGGCGCTGATCGAGGTTGTCTCCGGGGCGAACGTGATCGTCTCGACACCCACCGGCTCCGGCAAGAGCATGATCGCCGCGGGTGCGCACTTCGCCGCACTGGCCCGGGACGAGGTCACTTTCTACACGGCCCCGATCAAGGCGCTGGTGTCGGAGAAGTTCTTCGAGCTGTGCAAGCTGTTCGGCACCGAGAACGTGGGCATGCTCACCGGCGACGCCTCCGTGAACGCCGACGCTCCCGTGATCTGCTGCACCGCCGAGGTGCTGGCATCGATCGCGCTGCGCGACGGCAAGGACGCGGACATCGGCCAGGTCGTCATGGACGAGTTCCACTTCTACGCCGAGGGCGACCGCGGCTGGGCCTGGCAGATCCCTCTGCTGGAGCTCCCCCAGGCGCAATTCATCCTGATGTCGGCCACTTTGGGTGATGTGTCCTTCTTCGAGAAGGATCTCGCCCGTCGCACCGACCGCCCCACGTCGGTGGTCCGCTCGGCGACCCGCCCGGTGCCCCTCTCCTACGAGTACAAGCTCACTCCGCTCACCGAGACGCTCACCGACCTGCTGGAGAGCAGGCAGGCCCCGGTGTACATCGTGCACTTCACGCAGGCGCAGGCCGTGGAGCGGGCGCAGGCGCTGATGAGCATCAACATGTGCTCGCGCGAGGAGAAGGACCAGATCGCCGAGCTGATCGGCAACTTCCGCTTCACCACCAAGTTCGGTCGCAATCTCTCCCGTTACGTCCGGCACGGCATCGGCGTCCACCACGCCGGCATGCTGCCCAAGTACCGCCGCCTGGTGGAGAAGCTCGCCCAGGCAGGTCTGCTGAAGGTCATCTGCGGCACCGACACGCTCGGGGTCGGCGTCAACGTGCCCATCCGGACGGTGCTGTTCACGGCCCTCACGAAGTACGACGGCAGCCGCGTGCGCACGCTGCGCGCCCGGGAGTTCCACCAGATCGCGGGCCGGGCGGGCCGGGCCGGTTTCGACACGGCGGGGCTCGTCGTGGCGCAGGCGCCGGAGCACGTCATCGAGAACGAGAAGGCGCTGGCGAAGGCGGGCGACGACCCCAAGAAGCGGCGCAAGGTGGTGCGCAAGAAGGCGCCGGAGGGCTTCGTCGGCTGGACGGAGAACACCTTCCAGAAGCTGATCGAGTCGGAACCGGAGCCACTGACCTCGCGTTTCCGGGTGACGCACACGATGCTGCTGTCGGTGATCGCCCGTCCTGGCAACGCCTTCGACGCGATGCGTCACCTCCTCGAGGACAACCACGAGCCGCGCAAGCAGCAGCTGCGCCACATCCGCCGGGCGATCGCGATCTACCGCTCGCTGCTGGACGGCGGCATCGTGGAGAAGCTCGACAAGCCCGACGCCGAAGGCCGCATCGTCCGCCTCACCGTCGACCTCCAGCAGGACTTCGCGCTCAACCAGCCGCTGTCCACGTTCGCGCTCGCCTCGTTCGAACTCCTCGACCCCGAGTCGCCGTCCTACGCTCTCGACATGGTCTCCGTCGTCGAGTCCACCCTCGACGACCCTCGGCAGATCCTCGTCGCCCAGCAGAACAAGGCGCGCGGCGAGGCCGTGGCCGCGATGAAGGCGGACGGCGTCGAGTACGAGGAGCGCATGGAGCGCCTCCAGGACATCACGTACCCGAAGCCGCTGGAGGAACTGCTCTTTCACGCGTACAACACCTACCGCAAGAGCCACCCGTGGGTCGGTGACCACCCGCTGTCGCCGAAATCCGTCATCCGGGACATGTACGAACGAGCTCTCACCTTCACCGAGTTGGTGTCCTTCTACGAGCTGGCCCGCACCGAGGGCATCGTGCTGCGCTACCTCGCCAGCGCCTACAAGACCCTCGACCACACCATCCCCGACGACCTCAAGTCCGAGGATCTGCAGGACCTGATCGAGTGGCTCGGCGAGATGGTGCGCCAGGTGGACTCCAGCCTGCTGGACGAGTGGGAGCAGCTGGCGAACCCGGAGGAGATGACCGCCGAGGAAGCCCAGGAGAAGGCCGACGAGGTCAAGCCGGTCACCGCCAACGCACGCGCCTTCCGGGTCCTGGTGCGTAACGCCATGTTCCGCCGCGTGGAACTGGCCGCCCTCGACCAGGTCGAGGAACTCGGCGAGATCGACGCCGAGTCCGGCTGGGACGCCGACGCGTGGGGCGAGGCGATGGACAAGTACTGGGACGAGTACGACGACCTGGGCACCGGTCCCGACGCCCGCGGTCCCAAGCTGCTCGTCATCAACGAGGAGCGGGAGAACGGAATCTGGCGCGTCCGCCAGATCTTCGACGATCCGAACGGCGACCACGACTGGGGCATCAGCGCGGAGATCGACCTCGCCGCCTCGGACGCCGAGGGCCGCGCGGTCGTGCGCGTCACCGATGTCGGGCAGCTGTGAGCCCTTGTCGACCAGTCGTGAGCCCAGGAGAATCCCCCCGATGACGACGAACCCGGCCGAGAGACTGGTCGACCTGCTCGACCTGGAGCAGATCGAGGTCAACATCTTCCGTGGCCGGAGCCCGCAGGAGTCCCTGCAGCGGGTCTTCGGCGGCCAGGTGGCGGGCCAGGCACTGGTCGCCGCCGGCCGTACCACGGACGGCGACCGCCCGGTGCACTCGCTGCACGCGTACTTCCTGCGCCCGGGCCGCCCCGGTGTGCCGATCGTGTACCAGGTCGAGCGGGTCCGCGACGGACTGTCCTTCACCACGCGCCGGGTGACCGCCGTACAACAGGGCCGCACGATCTTCAATCTGACCGCCTCCTTTCACAAACCTGAGGAAGGACCGTTCGAGCACCAGTTGGCGCCGGCCCGCGAGGTGCCTGACCCGGAGTCGCTGCCGACGGTCTCCGAGGAGATCCGCAAGCATCTGGGCGCCCTGCCGGAGCAACTGGAGCGGATGGCGCGCCGCCAGCCCTTCGACATCCGTTATGTCGACCGGCTTCGCTGGAACGCCGACGAGATCGACGGGGCCGAGCCGCGCAGTGCCGTGTGGATGCGCGCGGTCGGTCCGCTCGGTGACGACCCGCTGGTGCACACGTGCGCGCTGACCTACGCCAGTGACATGACTCTCCTGGACGCGGTCCGCATCCCGGTCGAACCCCTCTGGGGCCCGCGGAACTTCGACATGGCCTCGCTGGACCACGCCATGTGGTTCCACCGGCCGTTCCGCGCGGACGAGTGGTTCCTGTACGACCAGGAGTCGCCGATCGCCACCGGCGGTCGAGGCCTGGCTCGTGGCCGCATCTACGACCTGCAGGGGCGTCTGCTGGTCTCGGTCGTGCAGGAGGGCCTGTTCAGGTCCCTGTAGCGAGCGCACACGGGGGGGCCTGCGGCCAGGTGGCTCAGGCCCGCGCGCTGCGGGTGCTTCTCCTGCGGAGCCACGCGCGCAGGCCGCGGTGGGGCCGCACCGCGGTGTGTTCACCCCGGCGGTGACTTCGGCGGGCCGGCGAGGGAGCAGGCGTTCGCACCACCGGCGTGCCGTGCCACTGGAACGCGCGGATCGCGTGCTCGTACTCCGGCTCGAGCAGCCCCGGCAGCCGTCCGTGGTTCGTCGCGGACGGCTCCGGCACCGGCACCGGAAGGGGCACGGGCACGGGTTCACAGGGAGGCCCCGACGCCCCCGCCGGTGACCCGCCCTCCGATTCCGGCTGCTCCCCCAGCGACTCCGCTGCAGGCGTAGCGGCCGGCCGTCCGACGGACTCCGGGACCGCCTGCACCATGGGCTCCGCGGACCGTGTGACCGTTCGGGCCATGGGCGGGATCGGCCGTGCGACCGCCCGCAGGCCCGCTGCGGTGCGGCGGGTGGCAGGACGCGGGGCCGGTGAGAGGAGGCGGGCCTCCGCGATCACCTGGGTCAGTTCGCTGCGCAGCCACTCGATTTCGTCCGCATCCTGCGCGGTCGCGATCCGCTCGGCGAGGTGGGCGGCCGGCGATCCCGGAGCGCCCCGACCGGATGGCGCAGGTCGGAACCGGTTGAGACAGGCACGGTCGTGGGGATCCTTGACCACGTCGGCGATCTCGACGGGTGAGAGGAAGGCGGCGACGGCGCCTGCCCGGGCCCACGGCTCCCCGGCCTGGTGCAGCAGAAACCCGAGATGGCGTCCCCGCCAGTTGCGGGCGCGCAGATCCACCCCGGCCTCGAGGCGGCCGCGCAGGTGCTCGGGCGTACGCCCCTTGAGCAGGTGCGCGTTCTTGGCGTCGGAGGTGAAGTTCAGCAGGTCTTCGGCCAGATAGAGCCAGACCACGGCTCGGTAGCGGTTCAGGTACCACTTCACCGGCACGATCAGTCCCAGGCGCGCGAGGCGGGTGAACCGGCCGGCCGGGATCTCCATCAGTGCCGCGCCCTCGGTCGTGCCCACCACCCGCACGCGCTCCTGCAGGGCGGCCGGGTAGTCCTCCTGCGCGCGAAGGCGGTCGATCTCCGCGCGCTCCACCCTGCGTCCTCCCCCGCCCTCGTCGGGCACGGTCCGGATGTGGCCGAGATGCACGGCGAGGTCGAATTCGCCTCGTTCGAGGCCCAGCTCACGGGCGGCATGGCTCGGGGTGCAGGTGGCAGGACGGTGCAGGGTGAAGGTGCTTGCCGACATGATCGTACTCCCCCGTGGAGTCGGTGGCTCACGCTCCATGCGCGTGCCGTGCACACACCGTAGCCAATGCGGCGCAGTGCGTGGCGACCCTGTGGACAACTTCGCGCGAGGGGACAACCCGCAGGTCAAGCGTCCGTGTTGGGGGCTCGCTCCGGTTGCCTGGCATCCACTCCGAGGTGTTCGCCGACCCTGTTGACGAGCCGGGTCATCTCGTAGGCGATCTGGCCGATGTCAGCCTCCGCGCCGCTGAGCACGCACAGACAGCTGCCGGTGCCGGCCGCGGTCACGAACAGCACGGCGTCGTCGTACTCGATCATGGTCTGGCGTACCCCGCCGGTCCCGAAGTGGCGGCCCGATCCCTTGGCCAGGCTGTGCAGTCCGGACGCCACGGCGGCCAGATGCTCCGCGTCCTCACGGCGCAGGCCCGTGCTCGCGCCCGTGACGAGCCCGTCGTTCGACAGGACCAGCGCGTGCCGCACATGGTCCACTCGCTCGGTCAGATCATCCAGGAGCCAGTCGAGCCCCGGGTTCTGAGCCATCTCCGTCTCCCCGTGTGATGTCTCCCCCTGGCTGGAGGAACCCCCGCCAGCCTTCCCCACGACCGGCGTCCGGGCAAGCAGGATGGGGGCATGGCACAGAAGATGACCGACGACGAATGGCGGGCCTTCGTCTCGCACGGCACCCGGACCGGCAAGCTGTCCACCGTTCGTGCCGATGGGAGCCCTCATGTGGCACCGATCTGGTTCTTGCTGGACGGGGACGAACTGGTCTTCAACACCGGCAGGGACACCGTGAAGGGGCGCAATCTCGCCCGCGACGGACGGATCTCACTGTGTGTGGACGACGATCGGCCGCCGTTCCACTACGTGGTGCTCAACGGCCGCGCACGGCTGTCGGAGAACCTGGACGAGGTGCGCCGTTGGGCCACCCGGATCGCCGCCCGGTACATGGGCGAGGAACGCGCCGAGGAGTACGGCGCCCGCAACGGCGTTCCCGGCGAGCTGCTGGTCCGCGTCGCCATCGACAAGGTGATCACGGTCAAGGGCGTGTCGGCCTGAGCGACGTGGTCAGCCGACCGAGTTCAGGAGCCGGGCGGTGTGCATCCGCCCGGCGTACTCGACGAGCCGGATCAGGACCTCCTTGCCGGAGTCCCGGTCCCGTGCGTCGCACAGCACCACGGGGGTGCCGCGGTCGAGGTCGAGGGCGCGGGAGACGTCGTGGGCGCCGTAGGTGCGGGCGCCCGAGAAACAGTTGACGGCCACCACGAACGGGATGTGCCGGTGCTCGAAGTAGTCGACGGCGGGGAAGCAGTCCTCAAGGCGCCGGGTGTCCGCGAGGACGACGGCTCCGAGGGCGCCCTGGGACAACTCGTCCCACAGGAACCAGAAGCGGTCCTGGCCCGGTGTGCCGAACAGGTACAGGGACAGGCCAGAGCGGATGGTGATGCGCCCGAAGTCCATGGCGACGGTGGTCGTGACCTTGTGGTCCACTCCGTCGGTGTCGTCCACCATCTGCCCGGCCTCGCTGAGGAGTTCCTCGGTGCGCAACGGCCGGATCTCGCTGACGGCGCCGACAAGGGTCGTCTTGCCGACGCCGAACCCGCCGGCGACCAGTATCTTCAGTGCCAGGGCGGAGGTGTCGCCGACGGCGTCGGAGTGCTCGGTGACCATGATCACTTCTCTCGGGAGGACCGGTTGCGGTCGGCGTCCGTCCGCTGCGGGCGTGAAGTCAGCATCATGACAACGGACTCGCTCCATCGGGCGGTTGGACCGAAATACACCTGATGTGACCGGCCCGCGTCCGGTCGGAGGCGGAACGCGTCCGGATCGGGCTGCGACACCTACGCCGAGGGGGCCGCCCGGCGTACGGTGGCTTCGCGACGTTCATCTACAGCGCTCGCAATCCCTCGATGACCTCGCGCAGGATCCGCTCGTCGGGCAGGAGTGCCGGTGGCACGGGCCGGCTGATGACCACACAGCCGAGTTCCAGGAGGTCGCCGAGGAGCACCCTGACGACACCGACGGGGAGATCGGCATCGGCCGCGAGTTCGGCGACGGACTGTGTCTCGGCGCGGCACAGCTCGATCAGAGTCCGGTGTTCGGGGCCGAGCAGGGCGGCCTCGTCGAGCGTCGGTGCCGCGGGGTCGAGGGTGACGAGGGCGATCAGGTCGAAACGCACCCCTGTGGGGCCCGGCTGGGTGCGCCCGCCCGTCATCGCGTAGGGGCGCACCAGTGGTCCGGCCTCGCCGTCGTACCACTGACTGCCCGGCTCCCACGGCCCGCCGCTCTGGATCCCGGTCATCTGCGCCGCCTTCGCGGGGTCATCCGGCTGCGGGCGGCTGTGCGCCGACACGTGGCGCGGTGTACAGGTGCTCCCCGACCCGCTTGACCAGGCGCGCCATCTCGTAGGCGACCAGTCCGATGTCGGCGGTGGCGGCCGTGAGCACGGCCAGGCATGAACCCTCCCCGGCGGCGGCGACGAAGAGGAACGCGTCGTCCATCTCGACCATGGTCTGCCGCACGCCGCCCGCTCCGAAGTGCCGTCCCGCCCCCTTGGCCAGACTGTTGAAGCCCGAGGCGACGGCGGCGAGGTGCTCGGCGTCCTCGCGCGGAAGCCCGCTGGAGACGCCGACGGCCAGCCCGTCGTTGGAGAGCACGACGGCGTGGCGCACCTCGGGCACGCGCACCACCAGGTCGTCGAGCAACCAGTCCAGTTCGCCGGAGCGCTGACCGGCCCTCGTGTTGGAATCCTGGATCATGCCGGGTCTCCTTCGCTGCTGTCACTGCCCGTTTCGGGTTCCGGGGCGGCGCCGAGGCCGGGCAGTCTGCCGCCGCCTCGCGCCCAGCCGTCGCGGTAGGCCGCCATACGGTCCCGTACGAGTTCGGGGGTACGCCGTTCGTCGCCGGGCCGCGGGGTCTGCGGCGACGGCGCCTCGGGGCGCCGCTGACGGAGTTGCGGGGCGAGGCTCGCCTGGCGCACGCGGCGCGGCAGGTCGTCCGAGCTCTCGGAGTCGTCCGGCGGTCGGTGCAGCCTCAAGGCGGTGACTCCGGGGGGCGGGGCTTCGTCGACGGTTCGGTGCGGGCTCGGCTCGTCGGCGGTGGTGTGCGGGCCGGGAGCGGTGGCCGCGAGGGCGGCCCGGTCCGACCGTGTGGAGACGGACTTCTGGTGCGGGTTGGTGCCCGGCACGCGCGCGTACTCGCGTTCCTGCTCGGAACGGACCTGCTCACCCTGGTGGAAGGTGCGTTCCGGCGCGCCGCCGTGCAGCAGGGAGGTGGGCAGCAGGACGACGGCGGTGGTGCCTCCGTAAGGAGAGGTCCGCAGATGCACCTTGACGTCGTGCCGGACGGCGAGCCGGCTGACCACGAAGAGTCCGAGCCGGTCGCTGTCGAACAGGTCCAGGGCCTCGGACTGTTCGATGCGGCGATTGGCCTCCGCGAGGGTGTCGGGCCCCATGCCGAGCCCTCGGTCCTCGATCTCCAGGGCGTATCCGTTGCCGACGGGTTCGCCGGTGACGCGCACGCGCGTGTGGGGAGGTGAGAACTGCGCGGCGTTCTCGACGAGTTCGGCGAGCAGATGGGTGAGGTCGGCGACGGCGGCGCCGATCACATGTGCCTCGGGGAGCTGGCGCACCTCCACACGCGCGTAGTCCTCGACTTCGGACACGGCGGCCCGTACGACGTTGGTCAGCGACACCGGCATGCGCCAGGCCCGGCCGGGTGCGGCACCGGAGAGGATGATCAGGCTTTCGGCGTGCCGCCGCATACGCGTGGTGAGGTGGTCGAGGCGGAAGAGGTCGCTCAGCTCGTTGGGATCCTCCGAGCGGCGCTCCATGCTGTCCAGCAGGCTGAGCTGGCGGTGGACCAGTACCTGGCTGCGGCGGGCCAGGTTGACGAAGACGCCGGAGATTCCGCTGGCGAGTTCGGCGCGTTCCACGGCGGCGCGCAGGGCGGCACGGTGGACGGTGGTCAGCGCCTCCGAGACCTGGCCGGTCTCGTCCTCGGAAGGTGGTCCGGCCGGCGCTTCCGCCTGGATGTCGATCTCCTCCCCCGCGCGCAGCCGGCGCATCGCTTCGGGGAGTTTGCGACGGGCGATCTCCAGGGCGTCGTTGCGTAGGCTCACGAGCTCGATCACGAGACCGCGGCCGATGCGGACGGAAATGACGAGGGAGGCCAAGACGGCGGCCAGACCGAAGAGCACGGCCGCGCCCGCGGGGCTGAGCAGGCCGCGCGTGAACGGGTCGGCACGGCCTGCGACGGCTCGTGCGGTGTCGGCGGCGATGCCCCGCATTCCGTCCTGCACGCGCGCGTGGGCGGCGTTCCAACCGGCCTGCGGTGCCGTGTCGGCCGGCCCGGCGCCGGGTCCGGCGGCGAGGATCTTGTCCTCCGCTGCACCGAGGGCGCTGTAGGAGCCGCTGCCGGCCAGGTCCTGCCAGGCGGCGCGCTCGTGAACGGGCAGATCGTCGACGGCGACGTCGGTGAGTGTACGGCGTGCGGCGACGGCGGCGCCGAACAGCCGTAGCCGCTCGCCCTGCAGTTGCCCGGCCGTGCGCGCGCTGCCCAGGAGGGCGTCCTCCTGGGCCAGGGCCTCGGCGGCGCGGCTGAATTCGAGCAGCACGCGCGCGTCGGAGCCCACGTCGGCCCGCTGGATGCCGGTGAGGGCGCCGTCCACGTCGAGGGCCGCGCCGATGGTCTTCGTGTACTGCGTGTACACCGTGTCCCATCCGGCCTTGTGGTCGAATACGGCGGTACGCAGGGCGCGCAGGTGCTCGGCTCCGCTGACGAAGGCTTCGAGGCGCCCGGAGACCCCGGCGGGCAGTTCCTCCCCGTCGGCGACGGTGCTGTTGCCGCCGAGCCGCAGCGCGGCCACGGCCCGGTCGGTGCGTGCGGCCAGACTCTGCAGGTCGCTGTCGTCGCCCGCGCCCGGTGCGGTCGCTTGGCGCACGGCCGCGGCGCGCTCGGTCTGGAGGGCGGTGACGGCCGCCGCCACGGGGGTGCGCAGTTCGGCGTCGACCTGCTGGGACTGCCGCAGCCGGGCGACGTCCTGGGCGGTGCTGACGGTGGCGTACGCCCACAGGGCGAGCAGGGAGACGACGGGAACCATCAGGAGGCTGACCACCTTGGCACGCACGGTGCGGGGACGCAGGTGCCGGCGGCTTGCCGTCGTGCCTGTCCTGGCCGGTGGCGTGCCGAGCGGGCGGTCGGCACCCTCGTCCGCGGGCGGTCCGGCGTGCGCGCGGCGGCCGCGCGGCGGGGGCGCCGGGGTGCCGGCCTTCGGAGTGGTACGGGGTGGGCGCATGGCCTCCTCGCTCGGGACGTGGGTCGGGGCACTCGGACCGGGCTCGCGCTAACGGGCGATGTTTTCGACGGGACGTTGGGCGGAGGCGGATGCCTCTCGCTCGTCGGCCGTGGGCGAGAGGGCGACGAACGCGGAGGTGATGAAGAGGTAGGACCCGAGGCCGACGGCGAGGGGGAAGATGAACTGCATCGCCGTGGCCCCGGGCAGGGCCTCGCCGGAGGGGTCCACACGCACGCTCACCGCGAACATCCCGGTGTAGTGCATGCTGCTGACGGCCGCTCCCATGACGAGGGAGGCGACGGTGACCGCGAGGGGCGACTTGATGTTGAGGCCGGCCCACAGGGCCGCGGTCGCCGCCACGACGGCGATCAGCACCGACACTCCGACGAGGACGGGGTCGTACCTGATGTCGCCGTGCAGCCGGACCGCCGCCATGCCCAGGTAGTGCATGCTGGCGACGCCCAGCCCGGTGGTCAGACCGCCGAGAAGCAGCGCGCGGGTACGGTCACGGCTGTATCCGACGGCGAAGACGCCGGCGCAGACGACGACCATGGCGACGAGGAGACTGAGGATGGTCAACGGCACGTCGTACCGGATGTCGGTACCGCTGACACGGAAGCCGAGCATGGCCACGAAGTGCATGGTCCAGATGCCCGTTCCGATGGCGGAGGCCGCGGTGACAAGCCAGTTGCGGCGCGAGCGGCCGGTGGTGGCGAGCGCGCGCACGGTGCAGCGCAGTCCGAGTGCGGCGCCGGTGCAGGCCATGACGTACGACAGCACGGGGGTCAGCCAGCCGAAGGCGGCGTGGTCCAGGTGTCCCATGGCCCAGGGACGCTAGAGGGGCACGGGCGCACGGAGGGGGCGCATTTCGAAAGCTGTTGGAATATGACACCCGAATGCGACGGAACGATCGAGTCCGGCCCGAACATGTGCACCTACGTATCCCCCACGACGGTGAGGAAACAGAGAAACCATGCGGAGCATGAGCGACGACCACACACATGTGCAGGAGTTCTTCAGCGCCCGTGCGGCCGACTGGGACAGCCGGTTCCCCGACGACGGCCCCGCGTACGCGGACGCCGTCGCCGGTCTCGGGCTGCGGTCGGGCGACCGCGTGCTGGACGCGGGCTGCGGCACGGGGCGCGCCCTGCCGCCGCTGCGGGCCGCCGTGGGCCCGTCCGGAGTGGTGCTGGGCGCCGACCTGACGCCCGCGATGCTCGAGGCCGCCGTGCGGGCCGGCCGGGACCGGGACGCGCGGCTGCTGCTCACGGACGTCGCCGCACTGCCGCTGCGGTCGGGGGCGCTGGACGCCGTGTTCGCGGCCGGGCTGATCGCCCATCTGCCGCGCCCGCAGGAGAACCTGCGGGAGCTGGCCCGTGTGGTGCGGCCCGACGGCATGCTCGCGCTGTTCCATCCCATCGGGCGCGCGGCCCTGGCCGCGCGTCAGGGTCGGCAGATCACCCCCGACGACCTGCGCGACGAAGTCAACCTGCGTCCGCTGCTGACCCGTTCGGGGTGGAGCATGACGTCGTACGTCGACGAGGACGCCCGTTTCCTCACGCTCGCGGTACGCGGGAACTGAACGTCATCACCGAGGGCCGGGCGGATCAGTGTGTTCCGGCCACGGCCGCCGCGAAGGCGTCGGGGTTGTCGAACATGACGTTGTGCCCGGCGCCGGGCACCGTCACGACGCGTACCCCGGCGGCTTCCAGGCTCTTGCGGCCCGCCAGTTCGCCGCTGCGCTCGCCCTGGAGATAGACCCGCTCGACGGACAGTTGCTCAAGGATCGTGCGCATCACCGGATTCGAGCCCTGGCGCAGCCCCACGGCGCTGCGGTGCAGGGCGCGCGGGTCGGCCAGCCGCATGGTGGCCGCCCAGAGCGGACCGACGGCCTCCAGCACGCGCGCGTGCTGCTCTGCGACGAAGTCGTCCTCGTCGTAGGAGGCGATTCCGCTGCTGCCGGCCGTCGGCCGCGGAGGAGCGTCGAGGTTGGCTTCCGTGAGGACCAGCCGGGAGACGAGGTCGGGGCGCCGGTGGGCGAGCACGATGGCCACGGAGCCGCCCATGCTGTGCGCGATCAACTCGGCGAGAGTGACTCCGGCTTGGTCCAGCGCGACCGCCGCCGCGTCGGCGTGCTCCTCCAGCGTGTATCCGAACGTGCCCGGCCGGTCACTGAGCCCGTGACCCGGCAGATCCACGAAGAGACTGCGCCGACCCGCGAGTTCCGCCCGGGCCGCGATGTGCGCGTGATAGACCGCCGACATCGAGCCGAGACCGTGCAGATACACCCGCGCGGGCTCCTCCCCCGGCACCTCGGTCCAGCGGATCCGACTGCCCTCACCGTCGAACACGGCCTGCTTCATGACGCACCCTCCCTGACGTCCGTCTCCTTCGACCCCCGGCAATATACATCGTCACCGATGCATAGAAGACGCGCAGTATCGAGGTGGCGAGGTACAGCGCCGTACGCGACAATGCGGCCGTGCTCGAACTCGCCATCCTCGGATTCCTCCATGACGCCCCGCTGCACGGCTACGTCCTGCGCCGGCACATCGCGGCCCTCACCGGCCATGTGCGGCCCGTCGCCGAGAGCACCCTGTACCCGGCGATCAAACGACTGGAGAAAGCGGGCCTGCTGGTGCGGGCCACCGAGCCCGGCGCCGTGGCCGCACCGCGCCATGTGCTGAGGCTGACGGAAGCGGGCGGACGCGAGCTGAAGCGCCGGCTCGCCGAGCCCTCACAGCGCGAGATCACCGACGAGAACAACTGGTTCACGCTGCTCGCGTTCCTGCGGCATCTGGAGGACCCCGCCGCCCAGGCGGCCGTGCTGCGGCGCCGACTGGCCTTCCTCGAGGAACCGGCGAGCTTCTTCTACGACGGCGACCGGCCGCTGCGCGCCGAGGAACTGGACGACCCCTTCCGGCGCGGCGTCCTCACCATCGCACGCGCCACGAGCCGGGCCGAACTCGCCTGGCTGCGCGACACCCTCGCGACGCTGGACGCCGCCCGTCACTGAAGGTGTGCCGGTGGCGCACCGGGTCGGGAGCGGCGCCGGGCGCCCAGCCGGCGACCGCCTCGCCGTCGCCCCTCTTCTGCCACGGACAGTCCAACTCTAGTTTGAAGAACGGCAGATGAACGATCGACGACGACCCCGTTCGGGGAGGGTGGTCCCTGTGTTCGGCCGGATACGCACCTACGCCGCCAGACTCCGCACTTCCGCGCCCGCGCAGCCGGCGGGCGCCCGGGGCACGCGTGCACACAACTTGTTCGAGGCAGCGGCCGCCTATGTGGTGGCCCGTGCGGAGGACGATCAGGACCGGATCGAGGAGGCGGCGGCCTGGGTGTCGCCGGAGGCGCTGTCGTTCGGGGTGAGCGAACTCGCCTGCCGGGCGGTCGTGGCTCTGGCCCGGGAGCGTGACGAATCGCCCGCCGCGGTGGCCCGCATCCTGCTCGGACTGCCCAAGGGCTGAGGAAACCCTCGGTCCACCGCGGTCGTTTCGCCCCCGTCCAGGCGGAAACCTGCAGGTCCGCGTGGTGTGAGCAGTCGTGACAAGCGGCTTCCCGTCGCACTAGGGTGCGCGCCGTTGGACGAACCACTGGGAGGCAGGGATGGCGGGGATCGACGACGAGGCCGTCGCCGCCGCGGACGATGCGCTGTACGTACTGACGGCGGTGCTGCTGACGCCGGCACAGTTTCCGAGCGTCCTGGGCGACGACTATCCGGAGGCGTGCGCGGCGCTGGGACTCGCGCCGCTCGCCGACGGCTACGGCCTGGTGCTGGGCCAGGACGGCGACGGCGCACGCTGGACGGTCGTGATCGACGACGTCTCGCTGGTCGCCGTGGCGATCGCGTCCTGGGACTGCGGCATGGAGTACGAGCTGTCGCCGGACGAGCGCGCTGTCGTGGCCGCCCTGCCGGGCTGGCCCTTGGCGGTCGCCGTCGCCGCTCCCGGGGTTCCGGCGCCCCACGACCCCGGTCCCGAGGTGGCGGACCGGCCTGCGCTCAGCCCGCCGGACACCAGCTCCTGGGGACCGGCCCAGCGCCGCCTGGGTGCCGACGAGATAGCGCTGCAGTGGGCGACGTGGCGGCAGCAGATCAACGACGAGGAATTCTCCGCGCCGGACGGCCGGCAGACCCCGGACGGACAGCGGGACGCGCGGGGGACGGCCGGGGAGCAGTCGCCGAAGGGCGGGCAGGACGGGCCTCAGAGCGGCCACCGCGGAGTCAGGCGGGTGCTCGCGGAGGTGCGCGCCTACGTCGACTCCCCGCCGCCGCTGGGCCGCGTGCGCTCGTCGTTCGCCCCGGGCGACGCCCGCACGTTGCGCGCGGACGGCCCCGGCTGGTCGATGGTGGCCCGCACCGACGACATCGCCTTCGTCCTGCTCGACGACGAACCGGGCGAGGTCCTGCCGGTGGGCCGGGGCCCTGAGCTCCCGGGCCTGCTGGACGCACTCGACAAGATCGCCGTGCGGCCCATCTGACACCGAGGCCGCAAGGCCCGTCCGACACCGAGGCCGTAAGGCCCGTCCGACACCGATTCGTTCGGGCCACCTGAGACGGATCACCGTGCGGCCCACCTGAGACCGGACGGCACCGGGCGGCACCTCAGGACGGACGGCACTAGGGACGGCGCCTGAGACCAGCCGGCGTCGGCGCCGGTCCCCGAGGCCGGACGACACCGGACCCGCCACCCGAGACGGACGACGCCGGATCCGGCCCCTGAGACCGGACGACACCGGCGTCCACCCCCGAGGCCGGACGACGACCACACGGCCCTCGGGGGGCCGGCGACCGGGGGCGCTGCCGACCCGCCGGGGGCAGCCACAGGCCATGCGGGGCCGCGCGACCCCGCCGCCTGAGCCACACGCCGTGCGAGGCTCCAGGCCGCCCACCGGCTCCGCTGAAGCTCTCAACCGCAGACGCTGCCCGCCACGGCCGGGTGCGGCCTCAGAGGAAGGCCAGGCGCGCGCCTGTGTGGCCGCCCAGGCCCGCGGCCACATCCACGCTCCTGCCTGGGAGCGTCCGCTCTCCCCTCAGCGCCCGAGCTCCTTGCGCGTGATCCTGCGGAGCCTGCGCCGCTGCGAAGGGTCCAGCGCCGCATACGCCACCACCGGAACACCGACCACGATCAGGAACGACACCCACCAGGGCAGCCAGATCAGCAGGATCAGTCCGATCGCCACACCACCGACGGCGATCTTCGCGTTGTTGGACATGAGCGTCGCCTCCTTCGCGGCCACTGCCGCTCTCTGATGGGAGAACGGCGCCCCGCTCCCCACGGTTCCGGATCCCGCCCCCGAGACATCCCTGAGACCCGCCCCTAGTGGACAGGGCTCGCTCCCGGCGGGCTCCAGTCGAACAGATTGTGAAGTGTCCCGGATCACCAAGTCAGCACTCGCCCGGATCCGGGGACAGCGCCGCCTGCGGACCACCCCGGTGCGGGCGTGCTGACGGAGGGCCGGGACGGCGGCATTGCGCCGCGCCGCGGCCCTCCTCGCGTTCAGCCTCGCGCGCCCAGCAAGTGGTCCATCGCGAGCTGGTCGAGCCGCTCGAAGGCCATTCCGCGCGCGGCGGCGGCCTCGACGTCGAACTCCTCGAAGGCGCCGCGGTCCGCGAGCAGGCCCTGCAGCCCGTCCGCCGCGGTCGGCTGTACGAGCTGGTCCAGGCGCGAGGAGCGCAGCGCTTCCTGAACCTCCGGGTCGGCACGGAAGGCGGCGGCGCGCTCCTTCAGGATGAGGTAGTTGCGCATGCAGCCCGCCGCCGAGGCCCACACGCCGGCCAGGTCCTCGGTCCGCGGCGGCTTGAAGTCGAAGTGGCGCGGGCCGTCGTAACCGGCGCTCTCCAGCAGGTCGACGAGCCAGAACGCGGCTCGCAGGTCGCCGGCGCCGAAACGCAGGTCCTGGTCGTACTTGATGCCGGACTGGCCGTTGAGGTCGATGTGGAACAGCTTGCCCGCCCAGAGCGCCTGCGCGATGCCGTGCGGGAAGTTCAGGCCGGCCATCTGCTCGTGCCCGACCTCCGGGTTGACGCCGTAGAGCTCGGGGCGCTCCAGGCGCTCGATGAAGGCCAGCGCGTGGCCGACGGTGGGCAGCAGGATGTCCCCGCGAGGCTCGTTCGGCTTGGGCTCGATGGCGAACCGGATGTCGTAGCCCTGGGCGGTGACGTACTCGCCGAGCAGGTCGAAGGCCTCCTTCATGCGGTCCAGAGCGGCCCGTACGTCCTTGGCCGCGCCGGACTCCGCGCCCTCACGGCCGCCCCAGGCGACGTAGGTCCTGGCGCCCAGTTCGACCGCCAGGTCGATGTTGCGGATGGTCTTGCGCAGCGCGTAGCGGCGCACGTCGCGGTCGTTGGCGGTGAACGCGCCGTCCTTGAAGACCGGGTGCGTGAACAGGTTGGTGGTGGCCATCGGCACGGTCATGCCGGTGGCGTCCAGGGCCTGACGGAACCGCTTGATGTGCGACTCGCGCTCGGTGTCCGAGGAGCCGAAGGGGATCAGGTCGTCGTCGTGGAAGGTCACTCCGTGGGCGCCGAGCTCGGCCAGGCGCTGCACCGTCTCGACAGGGTCGAGGGCTCGGCGGGTCGCGTCACCGAACGGGTCCCTTCCCTGCCAGCCGACGGTCCACAGGCCGAAGGTGAACCTGTCCTCGGGGGTGGGCTGGTAGCTCATTCCGCCGCTCCTTGCTGTCGTACGACTATTTCGTCATCGCTGTTTACAAATTAGTATGCGCTCGCACCGCTGGGAAGAGACAAGATGTCTTTGTCCCGCAAAGTCGCGAAGATCGCGGAAAAGGGAGAGTCCGATGTCAGCAGCCGAGGGTCCGCTCGTCGTCGGCGTGGACACATCCACCCAGTCCACGAAGGCACTGGTCGTCGACGCGGCCACCGGCCAGGTGGTGGCGAGCGGCCAGGCGCCGCACACCGTGTCCTCGGGGGCGGGACGCGAGAGCGATCCGCGTCAGTGGTGGGACGCCCTGTGCGAGGCGCTCAGCCAGTGCGGTGAGGCGGCGCACGAGGCGGCGGCGGTGTCGATCGGCGGTCAGCAGCACGGCCTGGTCACCCTGGACGAGCGCGGCGAGCCGGTACGTCCGGCGCTGCTGTGGAACGACGTCCGCTCGGCGCCGCAGGCCCGCCGGCTGGTGGAGGAACTGGGCGGGCCCAAGGCCTGGGCGGAGCGCACCGGCAGCGTGCCCGGCGCGTCCTTCACGGTCACGAAGTGGGCGTGGCTGGCCGAGCACGAGCCCGAGGCGGTCCGCGCGACCAAGGCGGTACGGCTCCCGCACGACTACCTCACCGAGCGCCTGACCGGGCAGGGCACGACCGACCGCGGGGATGCGTCGGGAACCGGCTGGTGGGCGTCCGGCACGGAGTCGTACGACACCGAGACGCTCGCGCACGTCGGCCTCGACCCGGCGCTGCTGCCCCGGGTGGTACGGCCGGGAGAGGTGGCCGGCACCGTACGCGACAGCCACGACCTGCCGTTCTCCAAGGGCACGCTGGTCGCCCCCGGCACCGGCGACAATGCGGCGGCGGCGCTGGGTCTCGGCCTGCGGCCCGGCACCCCGGTGCTCAGCCTCGGCACATCCGGCACGGTGTACGCCGTCTCCCGGCGCCGCCCGGCCGATCCGACCGGCACGGTGGCGGGGTTCGCCGACGCGCACGGGGACTGGCTGCCCCTGGCCTGCACCCTGAACTGCACGCTCGCCGTGGACCGCGTCGCGGCGCTGCTGGGCCTGGACCGCGAGGCGGTGGATCCCGGGGGCTCGGTGACCCTGCTGCCGTACCTGGACGGCGAGCGCACCCCCAACCTGCCGAACGCCACCGGTCTGCTGCACGGCCTGCGCCATGACACGACCGCCGGGCAACTGCTGCAGGCCGCGTACGACGGTGCCGTGCACGCGCTGCTCGGCGCGCTCGACCTGGTCCTGGACGAGGACGCGGACCGCAGCACCCCGCTGCTCCTGATCGGCGGCGGAGCGCGGGGAACGGCCTGGCAGCAGACGGTACGGCGGCTGTCGGGGCGGCCGGTCCAGGTTCCGGAGGCCAGGGAGCTGGTGGCGCTCGGGGCCGCGGCTCAGGCCGCCGGGCTGCTGACCGGCGAGGACCCGGGCGCGGTGGCCCGCCGCTGGAACACGGCCGCCGGTCCGGTGCTGGACGCCGTGGAGCAGGACCGGGAGACGCTGCAGCGGATCACCGGGGTACTCTCCGACGCGGCCCCACTGCTGGAGCGGGGGACGGAGAGCACGCCGCACTGAGACCGGGCGACAGACATCGAGGACTGACTTCAGGCATGACCGCACCGCTGCACGAGGCGCGCCCACAGGGCGGCGGGCGCGCCCTGCCGGACACCCAGCAGGGCATGCGCCGGCGCAACCTGGCCCGCGTGATGCACGCCGTCAGCGTCGAGGGATCGCTGTCACGGGCCGCGGTCGCCTCACGCATCGGGCTGACGCGCGCGGCCGTGTCGACGCTGGTGGACGAGCTGATCCGGTGGGGTCTGCTGGAGGAGCTGGGCCCGGAGCGGCCGGGCCGGGTGGGCCGGCCGGGGTCGGCGCTCGCCGTGAGCGGCCGCGGTCCGGCCGGGATCGGCGCGGAGATCGGCGTCGACCACCTCGCGGTCTGCGTGGTCGACCTGCGCGGCGAGGTCCGCGCGCGGGCCGCGCGGCACGGAGCGAACCGGGGCCGGGCCCCCGCCCGCGTGGGGGAGGAACTGACCGAGCTGGTGCGCCGCGTCGTCGCGGAGGCGGAGCAGCAGGCGCTGTGGCCCGCGGGGCTCGCGGTCGCCGTGCCCGGACTCGTGGCACGGGACGGCCGTACCGTCGTGCGCGCTCCGAACCTCGACTGGCACGACACCGGCCTCGGCGCCCTGCTGCCCGGCGAGTGGCCGCTGACCGTGGACAACGAGGCCAACTTCGGTGCGCTCGCGGAGTTGTGGCTCGGCGACGGCACCCCGCGCGACTTCCTGCATGTGTCGGCCGAGATCGGCATCGGTGCCGCGGTCGTCGTGGACGGTGGCCTGCTGCGCGGCATCCGCGGCTTCGCGGGCGAGCTGGGCCATGTGCCGGTATGGCCGGACGGGCCGCCCTGCCCGTGCGGCGGCCGCGGCTGTCTGGAGCAGTACGCGGGCGAGGAGGCGGTGCTGCGCGCGGCGGGGCTGGAGCAGGGCGAGGACCTGGTGGGCCTGCTCGCCGACCGCGCCGAGCAGGGTGACGACAGGGTGCGGGCGGCCCTGCGGGACGCCGGTACGGCTCTCGGCATCGCCCTGACCGGTGCGGTGAACCTCCTCGACCCCGAGACGGTGGTTCTCGGCGGCGCCCTGGCCGGCCTCTCCCCCTGGCTGCTGCCGTCGCTGGAGACGGAGCTGACGAGCCGCACGGCGGGGCCGCCCTGCCCGGTGACGGTGTCCCGACTGGGCCCGGAGGGACCCCTGCTGGGCGCGGCGCATTCCGTCGTCCGACGCGTACTGGACGACCCGGCGGTCGTGGCGGAACGATCCTGACATCCCCGTGGGCCGTGAGCGGAGGTCGAGCGAGGGACCGGGTGCCGCGAGCGGAACGGGTCAGGACACCGCCACAGGCACTGCTCGCCTCGTGCGTGCTGATGCTCGACCGGCGGGCCCGAGTCCTGCTGCTCCGCTACGGTACGGGCAACCCGAACTCCGGGTCGTGGTGGTTGCCGGGGGCATGCTGGACCACGGTGAGGACCCCTGGGCTGCGGCGCGGCGGGAGATGCGCGAGGAGACCGGCATCGCGATCGGCCCGGAGCCGGTCCTGGTCGGCATCGACCACCGGGTGGACGTGCTCGGCAGCGGTCCGGTACTCGGCTGCTTCTTCGACGGCGGCACCCTCACGACGCCGGCCGGGTGCGGCTGAGTGCGGAGCACGACCGACATGGACTGTTCTCGCTCGACGAGCCGGACGGTCTGCGGCTCACCGCGCGGCCTGCCACACTCAGAGCCTTGCACACGGCGGTGCCTGACGGCGGCGTGGCGTACCTCCGGGGGGATCTGCCCGTGTGCTGAGGCCGGCCTGAAGAGGTCCGGAGACGGCCGGTGTTCACCCGGTGGGGTGGCCGAGTTTTCCACAAGCGGGTGCTTCTCCACAGAACCGGTGTGCGCTCTTCTGCCCAACCTGCCCGCCCCGTACCGTGATTCACGCGAGGCACCGGTCGACGAGCGGCCAGTCTCGGCCTGTGCAGGAGGATTGACGGTATTTCACACGCGCCGGGTGGCAGCTGGCTGACAGGCATCGGGGGACGGACATGCACGAGGAGACGACCGGGGCGCTGCGGCGCGACGCCGTCGGATTGCGCGAGGTGCTGTTCCAGAGCGTCACGGCGATGGCTCCGGCCGCCGCGGTGGCCGCGTCGATTCCGGCCGGTGCCGCCTTCGTGGGCGGCAGTCTGCCGCTGGCGGTGCTGATCGCCCTGGTGTCCTGCCTGTTCACCGCGTCCTGCGTGGCGGAGCTCGCCCGGGAACTGCCGGCCGCCGGCTCGGTGGCCACGTATGCGGCGCGGGGGCTGCACCCCGCCGTCGGCTTTCTCGTCGGCTGGGGTTACGTCTTCGTGGAGATGCTGGTCCCACCCCTGCTGCTCCTGCAGCTGGGGTTCACGGCAGCGGGCACGCTGCACGAGGAATGGCCCTCGTATCCGGCGGACCTGTGGTGGCCGTGGTCCCTGGCCGGTGCCGGGGTGATCGCCGTGGCCGGTTACCTGGGCGTCAGCGCCTCGGCCCGGTTCGGCACGGTCCTCGGCATCTTCGAGATCCTCGTCTTCCTGGTGTTCGCGTTCCTGCTCATCGGCAAGGTGGGCAGCGCAAACACCCTGTCGGTCTTCGGTACTTCGCACACCGCCGACGGTTACGCCGGAATCAGTGGCGTGTTCGCCGGATCCGTGTACACGGTCCTGGCGTTCGCGGGGTTCGAGGCGGCGGCACCGCTCGCCGAGGAGACGCGCGATCCCCGGCGCACGATGCACCGCGCGGTCCTCGGAGCGGCTCTGGGCATCGGCCTGTTCTACGTGATCACGACCTACGCGATGACCGTCTACTTCGGCCCGGACCGCTTCGCGAAGTTCGGCGCCTCGGGCGCGGCCTCCTGGGACGGCGTGGCCCGGTCCGCCTTCGGCCTCTTCTGGGTGTTCGTCTTCCTGGCGGTGATCAACTCCACGATCGCCAACGCCAACGCGTGTGCCAACGTCTCGACCCGTACGGCCTTCGCCCTGGCCCGTATCCGGGTCCTGCCCCGCCTGCTCGCCACGCTCCCCCCCCGGAACCGCTCGCCCGTGGCCGGTATCGCCCTGCAGACCCTGGTGGCGGTAGGGGCGGTCCTGGGACTCGGTTTCGGTTACGACCCCGTGACCGGGTTCCTGCTGCTCGCCACCGTGATCGTCACGGTCGTCGCCGGGGTCTACATCGTCGTGAACCTCGCCTGTGCCGGCTACTGCCTCCGGGCCGGCCGGGCCGTCCTGAAGCCGGTACGGCATCTGCTGTTCCCGGTGCTCGGCATCGCGGCCTTCGTCCCCGCCCTGCTGACGGCCGCCGGCCTCCCGGCCTTCGACTTCGTCACCGAACTGACGGCCCCGGTGTCCTACGCCGGCCCGATCGTCGGTGTCTGGACGGCGGTGGGTGTGGTGGTGGTGCTCCTGCTGATACGGCGTCACCCCGAGCGCATAGCCGAGACGGCGCGGGTGCACCTCGAGACGTACGACCTCGCCGACCACCGGCGGGACGGGACCGTGCCCCGCTGAGCTGCCGGCGAACTGCCGGGAACTTCCCGCAGATCCGCCCGGCCGCCCGCTCTTGCACACGGTCACCCCCGCCGACCTGCCGATGTCATGTGAAATCCCTGCCGCGACCCGGCGCCTCAGAACCCGCACCCGCGCAAGCCCGGTCGCCCGACCGCCCCGTCCAGAAGGGACCACCTCCACGATGACCGACCCCCGGATCCTCACCGTGCGCCCGGAACCGGGCGAGTACGCCTGGACGTTCGGCGGTGCCCCGCCGGTGGCCCGGATCGCGCCCGGCACGGTGCTCGACCTGTACACGGAGGACTGCTTCGCCGGCCGGGTGCGCTCGGAGAAGGACCTTGTCTCCGAGGTCTGCGAGTTCCCGTTCCTCAATCCGCAGACCGGCCCCTTCCACATCGAGGGCGCCGAGCCCGGCGACACCGTGGCCGTGCACTTCGTGTCCATCGAACCGGCCCGCGACTGGGCCGCGTCCACCACCGTCCCGCTCTTCGGCGCGCTCACCTCCACGCACACCACGGCCACGCTGCAACCGCCGCTGCGGGAACGCGTCTGGATCTGGCAGCTGGACCGTGCGCGGCGCACCGCCCTGTTCCAGGCGCAGGACAGCGCCATCGAACTGGAGCTGCCCATGGACCCCATGCACGGCACGGTGGGCGTGGCCCCCGCCAACCTGGAGGTGCGCTCGGCCCTGGTCCCCGTCGCGCACGGCGGGAACATGGACACCCCTGAGATGCGGGCCGGCGTCACCTGCTACCTGGGTGTCAACGTCGAGGGCGCCCTGCTCAGCCTCGGCGACGGGCACGCCCGGCAGGGCGAGGGCGAGACCTGCGGGGTGGCCGTGGAATGCGCCATGAACACGGTCGTCGTCGTGGACCTGCTGAAGGGGGTCGCCACGCCGTGGCCGCGGCTGGAGTCGGACACGCACATCATCTCCACCGGCTCGGCCCGCCCGCTGGAGGACGCGTTCCGGATATCGCAACTCGACCTGGTGCAGTGGCTGGCCCGCGACTACGGGTTCAGTGAGCCGGACGCGTACCAATTCGCAACCCAGGCGGTCGAATCCCCGTTGGCCAACGTGTGCGACACGAACTACACGTGCGTGGCCAAACTCCGCAAGGCGTGGCTGCCGGCACGTGAGACGTACCGCGGGGTTCACGCGCGGCTGCGGGAAACCGCGCGAGCCCTGCGGAACTGACGCCGAGCGGGTCCCCGGTGGGTGCCCCACACCCTGGGCTCCGGCATCCCCGGCACCCGACACGACCCCGACGCCCCACAACTCCGAAGGCGGCACAACCCGGACATCCAACCGCGAAGGGCCTAATGACTCCGGGGCACCCCACGACCTCCGGGCGCCGCAGAACTCCGGGGCCCCCTCCGCCGGACGCTGCTTGAACTCTGACGCCCCCCACACTCCCGAAAGGCAACCCGCCGATGGACATGGACCCGACCGTCCCCGCGCGGCGAAGAGAGCCGGCGAGCCCGGCCACGCCGCGCCTGAGCAGGCGACGGCTGCTGCAGGGAGCGGCACTCGCCGCCGTCCCCTATACGCTGCTCCCCGACCCACGAGCCGGTGCGCGGCCCGAGGCCGTCGACTACCCGCCCGCCGAATGGCAACCGGCGAGCCCGTCCAACTACACCGCGTCCGACCGCCCCGCCGGTTACCTCATCGACCGAGTGATCATCCACGTCACTCAGGAGACGTACGCGAAGACGCTGGCGATCTTCGCCAACCCGCAGAAGAAGGTGTCCGCGCATTATCTGGTCCGATCAGCGGACGGCCGCGTCGCCCAGTGCGTGCACGAGGCGGACATCGCCTGGCACGCGGGCAACTGGGACTACAACACCCGCAGCATCGGCATCGAGCACGAAGGGTGGGTGGACCAGCCCTCGTATTTCACCGACGCCCTCTACGAGGAGTCGGCGAAGCTCACGGCGGCGATCTGCGACACGTACGGCATCCCCAAGGACAGGGAGCACATCATCGGCCACTACCAGGTGCCCGGAACCGATCACACGGACCCGGGCCCGAACTGGGACTGGGTCCGCTACGTGAGACTGGTCAACTTCGCCTAGCCGGAAGACGATGGTCGCAGGACCGGCATCGCCGTTTCACCGTCCGGGGAGGAGGGCGTCGTGACCGATCCGTGGGTGGCCCTGGAGGCGGGGGCCGACCCCGCCGAGCGGGTCCGTGTGCTGCGCCGGGCACACGAGACGTTCACTACGGCTGGCACGATGCCGGGCCCGGTGCGGTCGGTGGTGGCGGAGTCGTGGCGGCGCAGCGCGCGGGCCGGAGTCGGTCCCGACGGCACCGCGAGCGTGGAGCTCACCGACGGCGACCTCGGTGCCTACCGGGCGGACCATCCGCTCGCCCGGGTGATGCCGCTGTTCCGGGAGCTGATGGGCACGTTCGCCGCCGACGGCGAGCATCTGCTGGCGGTGTGCGACGCGCACGGCAGGCTGCTGTGGGTCGAGGGGCATCCGGCGACCCGGCGCCGCGCGGACGGAATGAACTTCGTACCGGGGGCACGCTGGGCTGAGAGCGCGGTCGGCACCAACGCCCCGGGAACCGCGGTCGCCGTGGACCGGCCGGTGCAGGTGTTCGCCGCGGAGCACTTCATACGCCGGGTACAACCGTGGACGTGCGCGGCGGCCCCGGTGCACGATCCTCGCACCGGCCGGGTCCTGGGCGCCGTGGACATCACCGGCGGGGACGGACTGGCACACCCGCACAGCCTCGGGTTCGTCCAGGCGGTGGCGCGGGCCGCGGAGGCACAGCTCGCGCTGCTCGCGCCGCCTAGCACCCCGGACACGCCGCTGCTCGGCGCGCTCGGCCGGGACGAGGCCGAACTCGTCCTGGACGGCAACCGGATCCGGCTCAGCCGCCGGCACAGCGAGATACTCGTGCTTCTCGCGCGGCATCCCGAGGGGCTGAGCGGTGACGAGCTGCTGTGCGCGCTGTACGCGGACGAGTCGGTGACACCGGTCACTCTGCGAGCCGAACTCGCCCGGCTGCGCAGGCTGTTGGGACCCGGACTGCTCGCCTCGCGGCCGTACCGGCTCACGGCCGCGGTCGAGTCGGACGTGACCGTGGTGGAGCGGCGCCTGCGGGCGGGGGCGGTCACGGCGGCGGCGAAGACGTACGCCGGTCCGCTGCTGCCGGGATCGCAGGCACCGGCGATCGTACGACTGCGGGAGCGGCTCACCGGAGAGCTGCGGACGGCACTCGTCGCGCACCACGACCCGGATCTGCTGGCGGACTGGGCGCACGCGCCCTGGGGCGAGGACGATCTCGAGGTGTGGCGCGCGCTCGCAGCGGTGCGGCCCACGGCGCCGGTGCGAGCCCGGCTCGCCTCGCTGGAGGCCGAGCTGACGGCCCCCTCCGGCGGGACGTCGGGACACGGCCGCGGCGCAACGTGGTTGCAACGTCCGCGCGTCTAGCCTCGCGCCGACAGCTGCCCAACGGCGGGCAGCGCTGCACCGGGAGGCAGACCAGCATGACTCGTTACGCGGCGCCGGGCACCGAAGGCGCGATCGTCTCCTACCAGGCGCGCTACGACCACTTCATCGGCGGCGAGTACGTGCCGCCGCTGCGCGGGCAGTACTTCGAGAATCCGTCGCCGGTCAACGGACAGCCGTTCACGGAGATCGCGCGGGGCACCGCGGAGGATGTCGAGCGCGCGCTGGACGCGGCGCACGAGGCCGCGCCCGCGTGGGGCCGTGCGTCGGCGGCCGAGCGCAGCGACATCCTGCTGAAGATCGCCGACCGCATGCAGGCCAACCTCGAAGCCCTCGCCGTGGCGGAGAGCTGGGAGAACGGCAAGCCGGTGCGGGAGACGCTGGCGGCCGACATCCCGCTCGCGATCGACCACTTCCGCTACTTCGCCGGGGCCATCCGGGCGCAGGAGGGGTCGCTGAGCCAGATCGACGACGACACGGTGGCCTACCACTTCCATGAGCCGCTCGGGGTCGTGGCGCAGATCATCCCGTGGAACTTCCCGATCCTGATGGCGGCATGGAAGCTGGCTCCGGCGCTCGCCGCGGGCAACGCCGTCGTCCTCAAGCCGGCCGAGCAGACCCCGGCCTCCATCCACTACTGGGTCGGTCTGATCGCGGACCTGCTGCCGCCCGGAGTGCTGAACATCGTCAACGGTTTCGGCGTGGAGGCGGGCAAGCCGTTGGCGTCGAGCCCGCGCGTGGCGAAGGTCGCGTTCACCGGAGAGACCACGACCGGGCGGCTGATCATGCAGTACGCCTCCGAGAACATCAAGCCGGTCACCCTGGAGCTCGGCGGCAAATCGCCGAACCTCTTCTTCGACGACGTGTGGGCGCACGACGACGACTTCCGGGACAAGGCGCTCGAGGGCTTCACCATGTTCGCGCTCAACCAGGGGGAGGTCTGCACGTGCCCGTCCCGCGCGCTGATCCAGCGCGGCCACTACACGGAGTTCCTCCAGGCGGCGGTCGAACGCACCGAGCGGATCAAGCCGGGGCACCCGCTCGACACCGACACCATGATCGGCGCCCAGGCCTCCAACGACCAGCTGGAGAAGATCCTCTCCTACCTGGACATCGGCCGGCAGGAGGGCGCCAAGGTCCTCACCGGCGGTGAACGCATCGAGTACGACGGCGAGCTGAAGGGCGGCTACTACGTCCAGCCGACCATCTTCGAGGGCGACAACCGCATGCGGATCTTCCAGGAGGAGATCTTCGGCCCGGTCGTCTCGGTGGCCTCCTTCGCCGACTTCGACGACGCCATCAAGATCGCCAACGACACGCTGTACGGCCTCGGCGCGGGCGTCTGGACCCGGGACGCCACCACGGCCTACCGCGCGGGCCGCGCGATCCAGGCGGGTCGCGTGTGGACCAACTGCTACCACGCCTACCCGGCACACGCTGCTTTCGGCGGCTACAAGCAGTCCGGGATCGGCCGCGAGACGCACAAGATGATGCTGGATCACTACCAGCAGACGAAGAACATTCTTTGTTCTTACAGCCCCCAGAAGCTCGGCTTCTTCTAGAGCCTGAAACGGGTTGCCTGGAGGCTTCGTTGCGCTCCAGGCAACCTGGAAATACCTGAACCGCTCCGGGGTTGTCCTGAGTTCGAAGTCGATGGGTGTGAGCATGCCGAGTGCGGAGTGTCGACGTTGCCGGTTGTGGAAGATCTCGAGGTATTCGAAGATCGCGTTGGCCAGTTCCAGGCGGGTGCGCCCTCGACGGCGGTTGAGCAACTCGGTCTGCATCCCGCCCCGGAACGATTCGATCATGGTGTTGTCGTAGCAGTCGCCGATCGTGCCCATCGAGGGGACCAGGCCGGAGGCCCGGGCCCGTTCGGTGAAGGCCCAGGACGTGAACTGGACTCCGTGGTCGGAGTGGATCACCGTCCCAGCAGTCGGCCGGCGATTGCTGATCGCCATATTCAGGGCGCTGGTGACGAGGGCGGAGGTCTGGGTGGAGTCGATGGACCAGCCGACCACCCGGCGCGAGTAGGTGTCCAGGACGACCGCGCAGTACACCTTGCCCTCCCGGGTGGGGTGCTCGGTGATGTCGGTGACCCACAGCTTGTCTGGGGAGGTTCTGGCGAAGTTCCGGTCGACCAGGTCGGCGGCTGTGGGGGTGTCGTGCCGCGGCCGTCGGCGGCGGTTGCCGGGCAGGCCCTTGAGACCGGCCCGCTGCATGAGCGGCATGACGGTGCCGTGGCTGATGGAAATGCCGTGCCCGAGCTGGAGCTCTGCGTGGACGCGGCGGATCCCGTAGGAGCCGTGCGAGGCGGTGTGGATGGTGGTGATGGCCTCGGTCAGCCCCGAGTGCCGCAGGGAACGAGGTGAGGGTGGACGGGAGCGCAGGCGTAGTAGCCGGACTCGGAGACGTTGAGCACTCTCGTCGCCGTCTGCACGGACATGCCCTCGCCGGCCATCACCGCGACGGCCTCGAAGTGTCCTTTGGGGGCATCACCTTGCCTATGAGCTCGGCTGCCCGGCGGTGGACGGCCAGTTCCGCCTCCAGTTCGGCGATCCGTCGTCGGGCTACCACCAGCTCGGCCTGGTCCTCGCTGGTCGGCCCAGGCAGTCGACCCGTGTCGATGAGGCGCTGACGACGCCAGACATAAATCGTCTGCTCGCTGACGCCGAGGTCGTGAGCAATCTGCCGGATCGGCCGGCCGGCTCCGACGAGATCGAGGACCTTGCGCCGGAACTCAGCCGGGTAACTACGGGGCACAGAAGCCTCCTTGAGTCTGGAGCATCATCTGTCCAGCAAGATGACTCCACCAGACCCGGGGCACATCAGAGCCTCTGGCAAACCCGGAGCGGTTCAGTCCACGGGGTCTGGAAGGTATGGCGGCATCTGCACGCGAGCGCATAGCCGTGGCCCTCCTTTGGTCCCGGGGGCGGGGCTGCCACGGGTCGCGACCAGGTCCTCGACGGACCGGGCGCTGCGCCCTACTGGCTCCGGGCGGCCTTGGCCGCGTCCGGGTGGGAAGGGCTGACGGTGTCCAGGGCCTCGGAAGAGGCCAGTGCCGCCAAGGGCCTGGCTGCGCGCCTGCGGACGGCGGCTCCGGCGACCGCCAGCAGTGCCAGCACAATCACCATGGCGCCGTACCACATCGTCGTGACGCGCAGGCCGAGAGACGGGATGGCGAGCCCGGCCACCACGGCGGGGAGGCTGAAGGCGAGGTAGCTGACGACGTAGACGGAGGCGAACAGCTTCGCCCGTTCGGTGGGACAGGCCAGTGCCGCAAGCGAGCCGAAGGAGCCCAGGAGGGAGCTGCCCCAGCCGACGCCGGCGAGGGCGGTTCCGAGGAAGAACAGCGGCGTCGAGGGTCCGACGAGGGCGAGCAGGGTCAGAGCGGTCCCCGCGGCGAGGGCCACGCACCCGGCGGCCATCACCCGCTGCGGCGCCAGGTTGCGCCCCAGCAGTGAGGCGACGGTTCCCGCGCTGTAGAACGTGGCCAGCGCCAGGGCACCGACCAGATGGCTGCCGATGTGCAGGACCCCTACGGCCAGCGAGGGGCCGAGCGAGAGGTAGAACCCAGTGATCGCCCAGGTGGCGATGAGGCAGGGCGTGGTCACCAGGAAGGCCCGGCGCACCTGGGACGGCACGGCCAGTTGCGGCCGCAGCGAGGCCCAGGCGCCCGGCCGGGGCGTGACCGGCTCGGGCAGGAGGAACACCGCCGCGGTCAGCACCAGGAAGGCGGCGATGAGCAGCACGAAGACCAGTGTCGTGGGGGCGGGGGCGTACTGCACCAGCAGTCCGGTGCCCAGCGCCCCGAGGGCCAGCCCGGCGGCCGGGGCGGCGCTGTTCAGCACCGAGGCGAGGCGTGACGTGGGTGACGGCTGCAGATCCACCAGCCCGGCGGTGATGGCCCCCATCGCCGCACCCATCCCCAGCCCCTGCAGGATGCGCGCCACCAGCAGCAGCCCAATGGTGTCGGCGATGAGGAACACGGCCATGGACGCGGCCTCGACGATCAGCGCGGCGGCGAGCACGGGCCGCCTGCCGATGTAGTCGGAGAGTCCCGCACGCCTGGCGCTCACCGGTCACGACTGGCCTGCCGGGAACAGGTACTTGGCAGGCGCCCGGGCAGCATGACCACCAGCATGTGTCTGTGCGGCCCCGTCCCCGCCCTCGGAGGCCGCCTCTCTCAGGGGCCACCGGCCCGCACCCGTAGCCACCTCTCGTCGCCGCATCCGGCGTTGGCGGAATTCCGAAGGCCGGCCGCGGTGGGTCTGTAGGCATCGAAAAGCGCCCCCTGTTCGGGGTGGGCGTGGCCAGGTTCACCCCTCGCTCGGTGCGTTCCACGTGTGAGTCGTGATCGCCGCGCCGGAGCAGACGGGCCTTGTTCCGCGCTTGTGCTGGGGGCGTCGGTCGCGGACACGGGCGCAAGTCTGTCGCGGTTTCCGTGGGGCCGGCCAGCAACTGTCAACACCCTGGATCCGGTGCGGCGCAACCAGGGGCAAGCGAAAGGTCAGAAATGGACAAGGTGGTGGACTCGGCCGCGCAGGCTGTGGCCGACATACCGGACGGCGCGCTACTGGCCGTCGGAGGGTTCGGGCTGTGTGGCATCCCCTCGACGTTGATCGCTGCCCTGTTCCAGGCGGGAACGACCGGGCTGCGGGTGGCGTCGAACAACTGCGGCGTCGACGACTGGGGCCTCGGCCTGCTGCTGCGGGCCGGGCGCATCGCTCGTATGACGTCGAGCTACGTGGGCGAGAACAAGGAGTTCGCCCGGCAGTACCTGTCCGGCGAACTCGAAGTGGAGTTGACGCCGCAGGGCACTCTGGCCGAGCGGCTGCGGGCCGGGGGCAGCGGCATCCCGGCGTTCTACACCCCGGCAGGCACCGGCACCCAGGTCGAGAGGGGCGGACTGCCGTGGCGGTACTCGTCCGACGGCTCGGTGGCGGTTGCCTCACCGCCGAAGGAAGTACGCGAGTTCGCCGGGCGCCGCCATGTCCTGGAGGAGGCCATCATCGCCGACTTCGGGCTGGTGCGCGCCGAGATCGCCGACCGCCACGGCAACTGCGTCTTCCACGCCGCCGCCCGCAACTTCAACCCGCTGTGCGCCATGTCCGGCCGCACCACCCTGGTTGAGGCGGAACGCATTGTCGAACCCGGCGAGATTCCGCCGGACGCCGTCCACCTTCCGGGTGTCTACGTCGACCGGATCGTCGCAGCCGACCCAGCGGACAAGCGGCAGCCCCAAGATCGTCCGGGAACTCACGCTGCCTGCCACCGGCTTGGGTGTCGTCGACCGGATCATCACGGACCTCGCCGTCATAGACGTCACGGCCGACGGTCTACGGCTGGTCGAACTCGCACCCGGCGTCACTGTCGACGACGTCGTGGACCGGACCGCAGCCCCGCTGGAGACCGCCGGCCACTGCGTAGCCGCCGAGGAGGTCAAGTCGGAGGCCCTTGCGACCCCGTTGCTCAGATCGTAGACATTGGTCCGGCGCGAGTCGATGGCGAACCGGGGCAGGTGCCTCGTCTCGGGACTGGGTGGTGGGCCTGTCGACTGGCCCGGGCCAGCGCGTCGCGCCGGCGAAGCACAGGGGCAGGGTCAGGGCTTCGCCCGGCGCGAGGTGGCTGCCGCCGCCGTCCAGCCGCGCAGGGAGGCGTCAGCGACGAGGTCCGCCGCTTGTGGGATGCCCCGCGGGAACTGGTGGGCGATGCTGTCGACGAGTGCGCAGAGGATGTCATGCGCCCAGGGCCGCATCCGATGCCGGCGACCTCCAGATGGCGTTGGAGGGGGCCGGTATCGGCGCCTCCGAGAGACGTGCCTCGTCTGTGGACCTGCCCCCTCAGCCGTCCCGTTCCGCCGTGGGACTGTTTTCGGGGTCCTGCCCATCCCACAGGGACGTTACGCGCGCGGCGGCGTCGCGGACCAGGACGCCGTACTGGTCCCGGAGTTCGTCGGAGAGCCGGTAGGTCGGCACAGAGATGCTGAGGGATGCGGCCGGCACCCCGGTCGGATCCAGGATCGCCGCAGCGACGGCGCTCACATCGTCGCGCCACATCCCGGTGTTGATGGCGTAACCGCGCTTGCGGACCGTGGCGAGAGTGGCACCCAGCGCCTCGGCATCCGTCACGGTCTGCCCGGTGTACTTGGTCAGCGGGTGGCGCATGATCGCGTCCGCCGGCAGGTGGGCGAGGATCGCCAGCCCGGACGCCGACGCATGAAGGGGAGCGCGACCGCCGACCCAGGAGACGTTGCGGACGGTGTGCGTGCTGTCGATCTTGTCCAGCAGGATCACGCTGTCACCGTCCACGATCGTCAGGTGGATCGTTTCGCGGGTCTGCCGGGCGAGGTCCGCCATCGCGGGCGCTGCGGCCTCGCGGAGCAGGCGCTCGTGGCGCAGCACGTGCCCGGCCAACTTCAGGGGCTTGGCCGTCAGCATCCACCGTGTGTGGCCGCTGCTGTCCAGCGGGCGGATCCACCCCACCTCGGCCAGCGTGGTCAGACTCCGCTGCACGGTGCTCTTGGGCAGATCCAGCTCCCGTGCCAGTGCGCCCACACCGACCGGCTGGGCCTCGGCGAGCGCCTCCAGTACGGAGAAGGTCGTGAAAACGCTGCGCATCTGTTGACGCCTCCTGACGGCCCACCTACCGTTTGGACCGCATAGTAGCACGCGCGTGCCGCCATGCGGCACGAATTTCACGGGCGAAATCCTCAGGAGATGCGATGGCGGGTCCCCTCGACGGCGTGCGGGTTCTGGACGTCAGCCACGTGATGGCTGGTGCCTACTGCGCGGCGCTGCTCGCCGACATGGGCGCCGACGTGATCAAAGTCGAGCGTCCGGCCGGCGACGAACTCCGTGGCTGGGGAGCCGACTTCCCCGGCGGCCAGTCGCCGGCATACATGGCGGTGAACCGGAACAAGCGCGGGATCGCCCTGGACTTGCGGGACGAACGGGGAGCCGCCACGCTGCGCAGGCTCAGCGAGGGAGTCGATGTCCTCGTCGAGAACTTCAGGCCGGGCGCCATGGAGCGGCTCGGCTGCGACTATCCCCGACTCGCCACACGGAACCCCGCGCTGGTCTACTGCTCGATCTCGGGATTCGGCCAGGACGGCCCGCTGGCCGGCCGGGGCGGGTACGACCTGGTCGCCCAGGGCATGTCCGGGATCATGAGCGTCACCGGGGAGCCCGGTGGCGCGCTGGTCAAGGCGGGCGTGCCGATCTGTGACCTCACCGCGGGGCTCCTGGCCGCCAACGGTGTGCTCGCCGCCTATGTCCACCGTCTGCGTACCGGCGAGGGACAGTACGTGGACACATCCCTGCTGGAGGCCGGTGTCTCCCTGATGGTCTGGGAGAGCGCCCTCCTGTTCGCCACCGGGCAAGTAGCCGGCCCGCTCGGCTCGCAGATGCGGCTCGCGGCCCCCTACGAGGCGTTCCGGACTGCCGACGGCTGGCTGACCGTCGGCACACCCAATCAGCGGATGTGGGAACGTCTCGTGGAGGCCTTGGCATGGCCGGGGCTGGAGACGGATCCGCGGTTTGCCGATCCGATGTCCCGCATGACCAACCGCCCGTCGCTGACCGAGGAACTGCAGAAGAGGTTCCTGCAGCACACCACCGAGCAGTGGATGGACATCCTCCTGCCGCACGGCATCCCCGCCGGACCTGTGTACGACATCGGTCAGGTCTATTCCGACCCCCAGATCCAGGCCAGGCGGATGCTCGTCGAGGTGGGACACCCCACGGCGGGGCCGGTGAAGCACATCGGCGTGCCCGTCAAGTTCTCCCGCACTCCGGCCGTCATCGATCGTCCGGCCCCGCTGCTGGGCGAACACACCACCGACGTGCTGACCGAAGCCGGCTTCGGCCCATCCGAGATCGAGGCCCTGCTCGCCGCGGGCGTGGCCAAGGAGGAGAAGTGAGCGCAGTCCAGCTGAGGCACCACACCCCGCACATCGTGGTGATCACACTCAGCAACCCGCCCGTCAACACGCTCTCTTGGGAGAGCCGGGCGCACCTGAAGACGGCCATCGACCGGCTGGAGGAAGAGCCGGAGATTCGTGCGGTCGTCCTCACCGGGGCCGGAGGCGTGTTCACCGCAGGCGCGGACCTGGCCCAGGACCAGCGGATGACCCGGACCGAACTGCCCGATCTCGTGGCGGACTTCGAGCGGATCGTCGACGGCCTGGAGAGGTTCCGCGCTCCGGTGATCGCCGCGGTCAACGGCCCGGCCGTCGGCGGCGGGTTCGAGCTGGCTTTGGCCTGCGACATTCGTGTCGCGTCGAGCGAGGCGTCCTTCGTCGCGGCCGGTGTCAACGTGGGCCTGATGGCCAACTTCTGGCGCCTCGCCAGGACAGTGGGACTCGGACCGGCCAAGGAGATCCTCCTCACCGGCGAGCGCTACGGAGCCGAGCGGGCCGCGGCCTGGGGACTGGTCACCGAGGTATGCGCACCCGAGGCGCTCATGCACGTAGCGCTGGCGAAGGCGGAGCGGATCGCGACCCGCGCCCCCCTGTCGGTCGAGGCCACCAAGCGGTGCGTAAACGACGCCCTGGAGATGAGCCGGGAAGAGGCGCACCGGCGACAGGTCGACGAACTGGCCGAGTTGTTCATGAAGGACGACCACAAGGAGGCATTGCGTGCCTTCTTCGCCCGGTCGGTCGGCGAATACCACCGGCACTGATCCTGAGGAGTGACGTTGCACAGCTCTGTCCTGACCACCGTGCTGTTGCCGATCGCCCTGGCGGTCATCATGCTCGGCCTGGGCCTTTCTCTCACCTTCGCCGACTTCGCCCGCGTGATCAGTGCGCCGCGCGCAGTGGGCACGGCACTGGCCTGCCAGCTGGTGTTGATGCCCGCGCTCTGTCTCGCGCTGCTTGCGCTCACCGGAGCCGACACCGACACCGCGGTCGGGATGCTGCTCCTGGCCGCATCACCCGGCGGAACGCTTGCGGCCCTCTACAGCCATCTCGCACGCGGTGACATCGCGCTGAACATCACCCTCACCGCGGTCAACTCGCTGATCTCCGTGGTCACACTGCCGCTCGTCATGTGGGGCGTGACCCGGCACTACCTCGGCCACGCCCACAACATCGGACTGCAACCGCAGGGCGTCGTCACGCTGATCGCCACCGTCGTGCTGCCGGTGGCCTTGGGAATGGCGCTGCGGCGCCTGCGCCCGGGCCTTGCGCGGACGCTCGGCCAGGCGGTACGGATCGTCTCGCTCATCGTGTTGGCTGTGGTGGTCGTCGGTGCGATCCTGCAGAACGCCGACCAGCTGGGCCGGTCCCTCGGCTCCGTCCTTCCGCTCACGACGGCGTTCAGCGTCCTGAACCTGGTCATCGGCTACTGGGTTCCCCGCCTCACCCGCGTCGAGCGGCCCCAGGCCGTCGCCTCGTCGATGGAGATCGGCATCCACAACGGTGCGCTCGCCGTCACCATCGCCCTCAGCCCCGCGTTGCTGAACATGCCGGCCGCCGCAGTGACACCCGCGATCTACAGCCTTGTCACCTTCATCACCGCGGCGGTGGCAGCCTCCCTGCTCGCCCGGCCCTCCCGCCCACTCCCCGTAACGGAACCGGTGAGCAGCACCTGACGGCCGCGTCGGAAGATTTCGTCCAGTGAGACGGTCGTGGCGCTACGAGGTCTGTGGTGCGGGTTCGCGGCGTTCGGCCGGGTCGTTGATCCAGGCGGTCTGGGGTATCTCGGGTGGTCGGGGGCGTCGGCCGAAGCGTTCGGGGTGGCGGGCGTATGCCTCGGCGGTCCCGAAGTGGACGGAGGCGGGGGTGTGCCAGCCGATACCCGAGTGCCGGTGCTCATGGTTGTAGTACGCGATGAACGCGTCGAACCACTCGCGGGCGTGGGCCAGCGAGTCGAACCGTTCGAGACAGCCCGACATGTACTCCGTGGTCTTGAACTGGGCCTCGCCGTAGGGGTTGTCGTCGGAGACCTTCGACCGGGAGTGCGACCGGGTCACCCCGAGACCGGTCAGCAGCTGGGAGACCTTCTTGCTCGTCATCGAGGTGCCTCGGTCCGCGTGCACCGCATCGGGCACGATCCCGTTGCGGGCCGCGATGGTCTCGCGGATCAACTCCTCGGCCCGCAGCTTGTACTCGGCGCTGAAAGTGCGGCGCTTCGGCCGAAGTGCCGGGTCGGATCCGGTGGGCTTGGTGCCGGCCATGAGGGGGTGGCTCTCCTGTCGCGCTCTCCCGGGCCAACCCGCCGAAGCGGGACGTCTCACCAAAGGCTGACCGAGAGGACACCGCGAACCCTCCCGTCGCGGGCCTTGCGTCAGCCCCAGTCTTACTCGATAGTGTGGCCTATCGGATAGGTACCTCTATCCGATAGGAACCCCTATCCGGCATCGTCGAGCGCCTTGACGCGAACAGGTGGGATGCATGACACAACGCGTGACCAAGAGACGACGGGAGACGAACGAGCGCCTGCTCGACGCAGCCGAGCAGGCGTTCGCCGAGCACGGGTTTCACGGGGTCTCGATCGCGGAGCTGTGCACACGGGCCGGCTACACGACCGGCGCGTTCTATTCGAACTATGGCTCCAAGGATGAACTCTTCCTTGCGCTGTTCACTCGACGCTCCGAGATCGTCCTCAAACAGCTCGGTGAGGCGGTGGACCAAGCCGTGCTCTCCGAGCAACCGGTCGCCACATTCATCGAGCTGGCGAGCGTCGTGGACGAGGAGACCCGAACCTGGTTCCTCATCTCCACCGAGTTCACGCTCCACGCCATCCGCAACCCCGAGGCGGCCAAAGCCCTCGCCTGCCACGACGCAGCGATCCGGGCGGCGATCGCGGAGCTGCTCGCACCACTCCTCGCGACCGAACCGAGCAAGGTGACCGAGACGGATCTCGACATGCTGCTGCGTCTCGTCGTCGCCGTCCGGGAAGGCGGACTCGCACAAAGTCTCGTGGAACCGGCAGCGCTCCCGCACGGCGAGTTGGAACGCCGGTTCCTGCCAGCACTGCTGGGAGGGCTGTGATGGCGCCGCGTATCGAGCAGTGGTGGTCCGAAGGGGAACTGGTCCCGCTCACCGTCGCCGGAGTCCCCCGCCAGGTGTTCGTCCGCCGCATCGGCAGCGGCCCCGTGATGACCCTGCTCCACGGGTTCCCCAGTTCGTCACATGACTGGGCCCAGGCGGTACCTGCTCTCGCCGCTCGCCACACCCTCCTCATACCGGACTTCCTCGGCTTCGGCGCGAGCGAGAAGCCGACCGATCACGACTACTCGATCCACGAGCAGGCCGACCTGGTGGTCGCGTTGTGGCAGCACGAAGCGGTGACCTCGACGCATCTGGTGGCGCACGACTACGGGGCCACCGTGGCGCAGGAGCTGCTCGCGCGCAGCGCCGACGGGTCATTGAAGAGTCGGATCACGAGCCTGACGCTGCTGAACGGCGGCATCTACCCCGAACTCCACCGACCGGAAGCGGCCCAGACGGCGCTGCTCGACCCGGATACCGGCCCCCGGCTCAGCGCAGCACTGACCGGCGAACTCATGGCCACCGCCCTCTCACCGACATTCGCCGAGCACTACGACCCGAGCGCCGACACAGCCGCGATGTGGAAGAGCATGAGCCACGGTGACGGCCACCTGAACTCCCACCGGCTGATCCACTACATCACCGACCGGACTGCCCACCGCGACCGATGGGTGGAAGCCATGGAGACCAGCGATCTGCCCAAGACGTTCATCTGGGGCCTGCGCGACCCCGTCGCGGGCGCCCACATCGCCGAGCGGATCGCCGAACGCATGCCGAACGCGACGCTCCACGCCCTTGCGGACGTCGGACACTGGCCCCCGCTGGAGGCACCGCAACGCGTCGCCTCACTGATCCTCGCCACGGCAGGAAACGGCTGAAGTCCGCACGGATCCCTGTCACCGCGCTCACGGCTTGACCACGTCTCCACACATCGAAAGGAACGAAGACCATGACGATCACGCAGCAGCGCCACGCCCCCGAGATGCTCGACCTGATCCGGGCCAACATCGGCCCGATCCCCGACGACTTCGATCTCCCGCTCCCGCCCACGGGGCTTTCGGTCGAAGAGGAGCGCGAAGTACGCAAGCAGGAGCTCGCCGCCGCCTTCCGGGTCTTCGGAAAACTGGGCTTCTCCGAGGGGGTCGCCGGGCACATCACTGCCCGTGACCCCGAGTTCCCCGACACGTTCTGGGTCAACCCGTTCGGAATGAGTTTCCATCAGATCAAGGTCTCCGACCTGGTCCGTGTCGACCACGAAGGCAACCTGCTGCACGGCAGACGCCCGGTGAACCGTGCCGCCTTCTGCATCCACGCCGAGGTCCACAAGGCCCGCCCCGACGCCGTCGCCGCCGCACACGCGCACTCCCTCCACGGCAAGGCGTTCTCAGCACTCGGGATCCCGCTGGCACCACTCACCCAGGACGCCTGCGCCTTCTTCGAGGACCAGGGCCTCTACGCCGACTACCGCGGAGTCGTGAGCGATGCCGACGAGGGGCGCCGCATCGGCGAGGCACTCGGCCCGGCGAAGGCCGTCATCCTGAAGAACCACGGCCTGCTGACCGTCGGTCAGTCCGTTGCCGCCGCCGCGTGGTGGTTCATCACGATGGAACGGTCGTGCCAGGCGCAGCTCCTGGCCATGGCCGCCGGCACCCCCGACGAGATCGACCGGGAGACCGCGGAGCAGGTCCGCGCACAGATCGGCGGGCCGCTCGCGGGCTGGTTCCAGTTCCGTCCGCTGTGGGACCAGATCATCGCCTCGTCGCCGGACCTGTTCGACTGAGGCTCCCGACCGAGCAAGACCGGCCAGCCGGGCCAGAACCGACCAGGAGGAGGCAGGAAACCGCGTGTCGAACTTTGGCGACTACCAGTTCGATATCTACCTCAACGGGCTCTCCGGCATCATGCCGAAGATGCCGATGACCCACGCCGAGTTGGAGGAGCGGGGATCCCAGGCGTTGGACCCCTGGCTCCTGTCCTACGTCGCCGGCGGGGCGGGCGACGAGCACACTCAGGACCTCAACGTCTCGGCGTTCGACGACTGGGGGCTGATCCCGAGGATGCTCGTCGACGGGGCCCAGCGCGACCTGACCATCGAGTTGTGCGGGCTGACCCTCCCGTCCCCGCTGTTGATGGCGCCCGTGGGTGTGATCGGTCTGTGCGCGCAGGACGGCCACGGTGATCTGGCCGTGGCACGGGCCTCGGCGAGGACTGGCGTGCCGATGATCGCCTCCACTCTCACGGTCGACCCGATGGAGGATGTCGCCGCGCAGTTCGGTGACACCCCGGGCTTCTTCCAGCTCTACACCCCGAATGACCGGGAGCTTGCCGAGAGCCTGGTGCACCGGGCCGAGCAGGCGGGTTTCAAGGGGATCGTCGTCACGCTGGACACCTGGATCCCGGGGTGGCGGCCTCGCGACCTCAGCCGCTCGAACTTCCCCCAGCTGCGAGGTCTGGCCCTGGAGAACTACTTCAGCGACCCGGTCTTCAGGTCCCGGTTGGCCAAGCCCCCGGAAGAGGATCGGCAGGCCGCAGTGGGAGCCTGGGCGATGACCTTTGGCAACCCGCGCCTGACGTGGGACGATCTCGCCTGGTTCCGTTCCATGACCGACCTGCCGCTGATCCTCAAGGGAATCATGCATCCCGAGGATGTCCAGCGGGCCGTCGACGGCGGTGTCGATGCGATCTACTGCTCGAACCACGGTGGACGCCAGGCCAACGGTGGCCTTGCCTCACTCGACATGCTGCCGGATGTCGTCGAAGCCGCAGGCGAGACTCCTGTGATCTTCGATTCGGGTGTGCGCTCCGGCGACCATGTTGTGAAAGCGCTGGCGCTGGGCGCGCGGGCGGTAGCGGTGGGGCGGCCCTACGTCTACGGTCTGGCACTGGGGGGCGAGGACGGCATCATCCACGTACTGCGCTCCCTCCTTGCGGAGGCTGACCTCCTCATGGCGGTCGATGGCTACCCGAAGATCGCAGACCTGAACCCCTCGGCTTTGCGGCGTCGCCCGTGACCCGGCTGTTCAGCCTGGGCCAGCTACATGCGCGCGGACTCCCCGCTCGTACAGGTTCGCCAAAGGTCCTGGCCTGCGGCACCGTCATGGGGACACGTCAACCGGTCGAGTGCCGTACGCAGCGCCGCGCCTGTGTGTTGCTCGTCCATGCCGGTCACCTGCCCGCCTGCCGGCCCTAAGGCGGCTTCCCCGGCTGAAAAGCACGAGCGCCCGCGCGTGTCCGGTGCGTACAGCCCGTCACGGCTTCCGTACCAGGCCGACCTACCCTGACTGGCGAGTCTGGTGGCAGGCCACTTGCCCAGTCCCGGTGCGATGCCCTGCACGACTCCGTGCACGGCTGTGCCGTGAGCATGAGCGGTCAAGGAGCCCGGTGCCGTTGGTCGAGGACGACGTCGCTGACGCGGTGCTGATCCAGGACGCCCTCGCCGAGCGCGGCACCCGTGACCTCACCCAGGTCTGCGGTGGCGTCGAGGTCCTCGAATACCTGCGCGACGCCAGCAACGAGCGCCCCGACCTGGTCGTACTCGACCTCAACGTGCCGCGCATGACCGGCCGCGATTCCTCGCCGTCATCAAGGAGGACGCCGACCTACGGACCCTCCCGGTCGTCGCACTGACTGCGTCCGCCGCCCCCCCGACGAGGTCACCGGCGCCTACCGCCACCCCGCCAACGCCTACGTCACCAAGCCGATGAATCTGGAGGAGTTCGAGGTCACCGACCAGCCCTTCTTCGCCACGGTGACCGTCGGCCATTTCCCCAGTTCAACGGCATGTTAGGCGTGTACCACCAGCAGACCAAGAACATTCTTTGTTCTGACAGCCCCCAGAAGCTCGGCTTCTTCTAGAGCCTGAAGCCGGTTGCCTGAAGGTTCGTCGCCCTCCGGGCACCCCCCGCCCGCTCACGAGCGCAGCGACCCTCCCATGCCCGCGACGCGAGCGGGCCCGAACCTCCGGCCGCGCCGGGAGAGCGCTTCGACCTCAGGGCCGCCCTGAACCAATCCGCGTCGCCAGGGACGGCTCCTCGCGGCGAACGGGCCTGCCGACGTCCCGCAGAGAACCCCTTCGCCCCAAGGGGCCGCACCCATGAACACCGGTCCGGCCGGCCCGAGGGCGACCGGATACAGTGCGCGAGACGGCAGCCTGGTCAGAGAGGGAAAGCGTGACCGACACCAGCAACGCCCGGCCCGCCGAGGGTGAAGCGCAAGCTCCGCGGCAGGGCGGCCGACTGCGCCGCCTGATGCGCTACATCCCCCTGATCGCCCCCGTGCTTCTGTGGGCCGTGCCCTGCTGGGTGCTCCTGTACACCGGCCAGCACTGGCCGCTGACCGTCACGCTGGTCGGCACCGTCCTGTTCGTCCTCGGCCTCGCCGGTATGCCGCTCGCGATGGTGCGCGGCCACGGCCGGCGTCAGCAGGACGGGGCGGCGATCGTCGGTGACACCCTGCTGGGCACGAGCTGGGTTCTGTTCACCTGGTCCGTTCTGCTCGGCGTCTTCTTGCGGCTCGCCCTGACCGTGGCCGGTGCCGGCGAGAGCCAGGACCGGGCCCGGATCGTCACTTGGGCCGTCCTCGGCGTAACCGCCGTGCTGCTCGCCTGGGGGTACGCCGAGGCCCGCCGCGTGCCACGCGTGCGCCGACTCGACGTGCAACTCCCCCGGCTGGGCGCCGGGTTGGACGGTATCCGCGTCGTCCTCATCACCGACACCCACTACGGTCCCCTCGATCGCGCCCGCTGGTCGGCACGGGTGTGCGAGGCGGTGAACGCCCTGGAGGCCGACCTGGTCTGCCACACCGGCGACATCGCGGACGGCACGGCCGAACGCCGTCGCGCCCAGGCCGCCCCGCTCGGAACCGTGCGGGCCACCCGGGCCCGGGTGTACGTCACCGGCAACCACGAGTACTACAGCGAGGCCCAGGGCTGGGTCGACCTCATGGACGAGCTCGGCTGGGAGCCGCTGCGCAACCGCCATCTGCTGCTCGAACGCGGAGGCGACACCCTCGTGGTCGCCGGCGTGGATGACGTCACCGCCGAGTCCTCCGGCCTGGCAGGCCACCGCGCCCACCTCGCCGGAGCCTTGGACGGCGCCGACCCCGACCTACCCGTCCTGCTCCTGGCACACCAGCCCAAGTTCATCGACCGGGCAGCAGCCGCCGGCATCGACCTCCAGCTCTCCGGCCACACCCACGGCGGCCAGATCTGGCCCTTCCACCACCTCGTCCGCATCGACCAGCCCGTTCTCGCCGGCCTCAGCCACCACGGCCCCCGTACTCTCCTCTACACCAGCCGCGGCACCGGCTTCTGGGGCCCGCCGTTCCGCGTCTTCGCCCCCAGCGAGATCACCCTGCTCGTGCTCCGCTCCCCGCACCTGCCCACCTCGCCGTAGCAGGCCCTCAGCGGACGGCGGTGGCGAGCGCTTCGGCGTACTGCTCGTCGGTCACCGGTTCCAGCCAGGTGGTGCCGTCGCCGTCGGCATCGCCGAAGACATGGCGATGTGCGCCATGAGGGTGGTGTCGGTGCCGCCGTGCCAGTGCTCCTCGCCGGGCGGGCACCGGGGGTGAAGCGGACCAGGGCGGCCGCCAGCCGGGCCGGCTCGGCGGGGGTCTCGATCATGTTGAGGTGGACGTCGCCGGTGAAGCGCCCGGCGGGGGCCTTGGCGGTCGGGGTCTGCGTGATGATTTCCACGGAAGGTGTTCCTTGCTGTGCGGCTGCGGGGAAGTGGTGTGCGGGTTTCAGGCGTCGCGCTCTTCGGTGAGCGCCTTGAGCTGGTTGATCGCGGTCATGGCGTGGGGCCAGCCGGCGTAGAAGGCCAGGTGGGTGATGGTCTGGGAGAGCTTCGACGCTCAGGCCGTTCTCCAGCGCCACGCCCAGGTGATAGGGCAGCTGTTCGCTGCGGTAGAGCGCGGCGAGGACACTGACGGTCACCAGGCTGCGGTCGCGCGGTGAGAGCCCGGGACGTTCCCACACGTCACCGAAGAGCACCTCGTTGGTGACCTCGACGAGCTTGGGGGCGATCGCCTCCAGCTGCTGGGGCGCGGACTGCTTGGGCATGTTGTCGCTCCTTCTTGCGTATCGGGCCGGTCCCGCCGGGGGAACCGCTCGCCGGCTCGGTGGTCACTGCGCGACGTGGCCGCCGTCGACGGGCAGCGCGACGCCGACGACGAAGCCGGCGCCGGGGCTGCACAACCACAGGACGGCCCGCCGAGCAGTGGCTCGGCCAGGTGGTCACCGCGCTTGCTGCCGCCGACGGCCGGCAGCCTGTTCTCTCGGGAGCGGTCACGACCGCTGCCCCGGAACCAGCCGTCCCCGCAACCACATCAGCCGCCGCCGGTCCGCCGGCCGCTCCGGCACCGGCCATTCACACCAAGGCATCACCGTTCGCCACCCTGCTCATCGGCAACAGGCTGCTGCACCTGCCCGGTACCGAGAAAGAGGTACGTCAGTTCCCCGGCCGCGCCTCCGCCGCCGACTGGGCGGGCGTCCTCGAGCACTCCCAGCCCCGCCTGTACTCCATGTCCTTCAGCCCGCTCACCCACCCCAGCGAGGTCCGCCTCACCGTGTGCGTCGTCCGCTAGACCGACGACCTCGGCCGGGACCGCAAGGGCGTGTGCTCCACCGCGGGGCACATGGACGAAGACGTCGACCAGTCACTCAAGGACATCGTCGCCACGCACGGCCACATGGCCCGTTTTCGTCGAAGTGACTGGCCCTGCCGTCCTGCCGTACCAGTCGTCCCAGTTGGGCGGCCCTTGCCCGGGGAACGAGGGTCCAGCTGCTGTCCGTGCGGCGCAGGGCGGCGGAGTGCCACGGAGTGGTCCACGCGTCCGGGGCGTCGAGGAGGCGGATGCCGAATCTCGGGGCGCCGACGGGCTGTGGATGGATGGACAGGCGTACCGCGCGGGGGTGGTGTTCGGCGATCAGGGTGCCCCAGGCGCGGCTGCGCTGGATGACGCCGTAAGCCCGTTGCCGGCATGCGCGTTGGAGGGCGGAGCGGGTGCCGGTCCAGTCGGCGGTGTCCTCGATGAGGAAGCGGGTGATGCCCCGGTAGAGGGCCAGGGCCTGGTCGTCGGCGCGCGTCTCGGCGCGGAGAGCCTCCAGGGTCGGGGCGTAGTGCTCGTGGATGTGGGTGCGTTTCGTGTCGTGCGGGAGGTTGCCGAGGACGCCGCGGAGATCGAAGACGGACAGTCTGTGGAGGCCCATCCGGGCTATCTGTGTTCGCAGGTCGTCGGCGTAGGCGTCGATGTGGTCGTCGGGGACGCCGATGAGGTCGCCGAAGACGTGGCCGTCCGAGCAGATGATCAGGCGGGCGCCGGGCGGGTAGGTCCGCTCGATCCGGGTGCACAGGGTGTTCAGGAACGTCAGAGAGAGGCGTTCGCCCTGGTCGGGGAGGTGGCCGAGGACCTTGGCCGGGTTGGGGGACTTGCAGGGGAAGCCGGGCAGGGTGAAGACGACAGGCGAGCCGTCGCGGACGAAGGCGGAGATGCGCCGCAGTTGGTGCGGGAACGCCTCGGCTGTCGCGGGGGTCCGGTCACCGGTGCGGTGGTGGGGCAGGAGCAGGTTCAGGATCTGGGTGCCGACACGGGTGGGGAGGGTGTCCGGCGCGGTCGTCAGGGGCATGTCGTTTCTCCGGGGGTACGACGGCGTGCGAGGGCACGTCGACATGGCGCCGTGGCGGGAGCGGATGCCAGGCGCCTGGGGTCGGTGGTGCGGGTCAGCCGGGGCCGGAGCGGCTGGTGTGGCCTGTCCCGGTCAGCGGTACGTCGGTGTCAGAGACGCCGGTCGTAGCCGACGGGGAGGTGGTTGGTGCCGCGGCCGAGGACGGCCGGGATCCACTCGATGTCCTCGTGCCTGATGACCAGATGGAGACCGGGCAGGCGAGCGAGGAGGGTGCCAAGGGCGATCCGGAGTTCGGCGCGGGCCAGGGCGGCGCCCGGGCAGAAGTGGATGCCGTGCCCGAAGGCGAGGTGGGGGTTGGGCGAGCGGTCGAAGTCCAGGGTGTCCGGGGCGGGGAAGCGGCGGGGGTCGCGGTTGGCCGCGCACAGGGAGACGATCACCGAGTCGCCGGCCGGGACCTCCGTGCCGTGCAGGTCGCTGTCCTTGTCGAAGAAGCGCCAGGTGGTGAGCTCGAAGGCGCTGTCGTAGCGGAGGAGTTCCTCGACGGCGCGGGGCAGCAGGTCCGGGTTGTCGCGCAGACGGGCGACCTGGTCCGGGTTGCGGAACAGGGCGATCAGGGCCGTGGTGATCTGGTTGGTGACCGGCTCCTGGCCCGCGACGAGGAGCTGGAAGATCATCGAGTCCAGCTCCTGCTGCGACAGTTCGCGGCGGTCGCGGGCCACTACGAGGCGGCTCAGCAGGTCGTCGTCCCGGTGTTCTCGCTTGTGGGTGACGACGTCGGCGATGTAGCTCTGGAGGCCGTGCAGGCGGGCCTCGTAGAGGGGACGGCCGGGATCGGTGGGGCCGACCGGCTGGACGGCCTTGCCCCAGTCGCGGTCGAAGCGGGCCGCGAGTTCCTGCGGGAGGCCGATGACTTCGGCGAGGACCTGGAAGGGGAAGCGGGCGGCGAATCCGGTGACGAGGTCCGCGGGGCCGTGCTCCGGCAGTGCGTCGACGAGGGCGCCGGCCAGCTCCTGGAAGCGCGGGAGGAGCTGCTCGATGCGGCACGGGGTGAAGGCGTCCGTCACGAAGCGGCGCATCCGGGTGTGCTCGGGCGGGTCCTGGTGGAGGAGGTGCACCTGGAGCTGGGAGTGCTGCGGCTCGGGCATGATCGAGGCGCGGGCTCGCCAGCGGTCGTTGCCACGGTCGTGGTTCTTGCCGAGGCGGTCGTCGTTCAGCGCGGCGTGGGCGGCGTCGTAGCCGGTGACGAGCCAGGCTCGGACGCCGCTGGGGAAGAGGACCCGGTGGACGGGGCCGGCCTCGCGCATCTGCGCGTACAGGGGGTAGGGGTTGCTCTTGTAGGGGCAGCCGATCAGCGGCACGGGGTCGGGCAGGGTGTCCGGACCTGTGACTGGATGCTGTTCCTGGAGGGTCATGGGCAGGCTCCTCAGAGGGCGAGTTCGGGCCGGTAGTGGTCCAGCCAGAGAGCGAGGTCGACGACGCGTTCGAGGCGCAGGCGGTGACCCCACTTCAGCCGGTCGGGCGGGGTGTCGAGGCAGGGCTTGATGCGGGTCTCGTCGGCCAGGGCGCGGACCTGTTCGGTGGCGAGCGCCTCGCGGGCCAGGTCCTGCAGGCCGCGGTTGTAGGCGGGGTGGTGCGTGGCCGGGTAGTGGTTCTTGGGGCGGTGCAGCACCGACTCCGGAGCGAGGCCGGCGCCCATCGCGCGCAGCAGGCTCTTCTCCCGTCCGTCGAAGCTCTTCAGCGCCCAGGGGGCGGTGAAGGCGTACTCGACGAGCCGGTGGTCGCAGTACGGGACGCGGACCTCCAGGCCCTGCGCCATGCTGAGTCGGTCCTTGCGGTGCAGGAGCTGGCGCAGCCAGCGGGTCAGGGACAGGTGCTGCATCTCGCGTCGGCGGTGTTCGGCGGGGCTCTCGCCGTCCGTGTGCGGTACGGCGGCGAGCGCGGTGCGGTACGTGTCGTCGCGGAACTCGGCGATGCGCAGCCCGAGTTCCGGGTTCAGGGGCATGGCCGCCTCGTGGCCCGTCACCAGCAGCCACGGGAAGGTCTGCGCCGCCAGGGCCTTCGGGTTGTGGAACCAGGGGTAGCCGCCGAAGACCTCGTCGGCCGCCTCGCCGGAGAGGGCGACGGTGGAGTGCCGGCGGATCTCGCCGGACAGCAGGTACAGCGAGGTGTCCATGTCGCCGACACCGATGGGTGAGTCGCGGGCCACGACGACGGCCTTGCGGTGCCCGGGGTCGAGCAGGGCGCGCGGGTCGAGGACGACGGTGCTGTGATCGGTGCCGATGAAGGCGCCGGCCTCGGTGGCGTAGGGCGTGTCGTGGCCGGTGCGCAGGACGTCACCGGTGAACCGTTCCGCCTGGTCGCTGTAGTCGACGGCGTAGGAGCGGATGCGGGCGTCCGGGCCTTCGCGCAGGCGGAGTTCGTCGGCGAGCAGGGCGGTCAGGACGGTGGAGTCGAGGCCACCGGAGAGCAGGCTGCACAGCGGGACGTCCGCTTCGAGCCGGCTGCGGGCCGCGGCACCGACCAGGCTGCGGATCCGCTCGATGGCCGTGTCCTGGTCGTCGGTGTGGTCTGTAGCCTCCAGCTGCCAGTAGCGGCGTTCACGGATGCCGCCCCGGTCCAGGACGAGCACGCCGCCCGGCTCGACCTCCCTGACACCGGACCACACGGTCGGGCCGGTGTTGAACAGCAGGCTGTACGCCTCCCGCAGCCCGTCCGCGTCCACCCGGGGCCGTATCTCGGGGTGGGCGAACAGCGCCTTGGGCTCGGAGGCGAAGGCGAGACCGCCGTCGACAGGGGCCCAGAACAGGGGCTTCACCCCGAGCCGGTCGCGGACCAGGAGCAGTCGTTGAGCGCGTTCGTCCCAGACGGCGAAGGCGAACATGCCCTCCAGGTGCTCGGCCATCGCCTCGCCCCACTCGGCGTACGCGCGCAGCACCACCTCGGTGTCGCTGCGCGTGCGGAACGCATGGCCCCGGGCGCGCAGTTCGGTGCGCAGTTCGTGGTGGTTGTAGACCTCGCCGCTGTAGGTGAGCACGATGTCCGGCTGCTCGGGACGGTTGGTCATCGGCTGTACGCCGCCTTCGAGGTCGATGACGGCCAGGCGTCGGTGGCCGATCGCGGCCCGCTCGCCGAGCCAGACGCCTCCGGAGTCGGGGCCCCGCGGGGTGAGGGTGGCGGTCATGGCCTCGATGACCGGGGCCTGGCTGCGGCTGTCCTGGTGGAAGGACGCCCAGCCGGTGATTCCGCACATGTGAAACGACTCCTCGGTCAGTGGTGGTGGGCTGCGGGAGCCGCGTCGGTGGTGTTCTCGGGCGTAGGCGCGCTCATGCGTCCCGGCAGGGCCAGCAGCGGTACGGCGAGAAAGGCGGCGACGGCCGCGAGGGCCAGGCCGGCCGTCACGCCGTCATCGCCACCGGCCAGACCCCAGGCGGCGGTGGCCAGGGACGGGCCGAGGGTGAAGCCGAGGCTGCGGGCCAGCTGTACGGAGGAGCCCACGGTCACCGTGCGGTCCGCCGGGGCGGCGCCCATGACGAGGGCCTGGGTCGGGCCGCCGTTCAGGCCCATGCCGAGGCCGGCCAGCGCCAGCCGCCAGGCCACGTCCGCCGGCGACCAGTCACCGTCCAGCGGAACGAGGAGGAGCAGCCCGGCGGTGGTGAGGGCGGCGCCGGTGACCGCCACCGGCCGAGCCCCGGTGAGGGTCCCCCCGCGCGAGCGGAGCCGAGCGTGGGGGAGGTCGGTGAGGCGACCGCCGACCGGCCCGGCCAGCCCCATGCCGAGCGGCAAGGCGAGCACGGTCAGACCGGTCGTGGTGGCGCTGACGCCGTCGTCACGCTGGAGATGCAGAGCGACGACGTAGTGCATCGCCGCGAACCCGGCCGCCAGAGCCAGCACCGCCGTATGGGCCCGGAACAGCCCCGTCGCCCGCAGTGCGCCGACGACCGGGCGACCACCCGGTCCCCGCAGCCACCACCACAACGGCGGTACGGCGGCAAGCGCGACCACCAGCCACACCGGGCTTCCCGACGCCAGGGTCAGCGCCAGCAGCAGGGCGGCCACCCCGGAGCCCACCAGCAGCACATCCGCCGCCGACCGCCGGTCGGGCAGGCGCAGGCCCCCGTCGCTCGGCATCGCCCTCCACGCCACGACCAGAGCCAGCAGGCAGAAAGGGATCTTGACCAGGAAGACCGCGCGCCAGCCCAGGTGGTCCAGCAGCAGTCCGCCCACCGCCGGACCGGTCACCGCGCCCAGCGGGCCCAGCGTCGCCGGCACGCTCATGGCCCGCCCGCGCAGTTCCGGCCGTACCGAGCGCACGGCGAGAACCGGCATCACCACGAAGAGCACGGCCCCGAACGCGCCCTGGGCGAGGCGGGCGGCGATGAGCCAGGACGCCCAGGGCGCGGCTGCCGCCAGCGCGCTGCACAGACCGAAGCCCGCGGTCGCGGCCAGCAGGGCGGAACGCATCCCGACCCCGTCCAGCCACCGGCCGGCCGGCAACAACAGTGCCACCACGGGGAGTTGATAACCAAGGACCGCCCACTGGGCGGTCACGGCGGATGCGTGCAGACCGTCGGCGATGTCCGCCAGGGCCACGTTGACGATGTTCATGTCGAGCATCGCCACGAACGACAGCAGGCCGGCCACGGCAACGAGCGGCCAGCGGTCCTCGCCGCCGACGGGTATGTGGCCGGGCTGTTCCGGACCGGGACTGTGGCCTGTCACCGTTGCCGCCCCTCACGGTCGTGGGTGGGCTGCCGGACGGCAGCCTCGTCCCACAAGTCGGGAGGGACCGCACACGAGTTCCCGGGCGCGGCCAAGAATCATGGCGGGCAGGCTGAAACTGCCCGCGCCGATCAGTCGCGGCGGCCACCGCGTGGGCGCCGGCTACCAGAACGGCCACGGTGACCGCGCGCAACGGCCGGGCTCCCCCGTTGATCCGCACCCAGCCGCGCCGGAACCTGCAGGGCTCGGGATCCCAAGGCCGTACCGCGTGGGAACCGCCGTGCGCGTCGTGCCCGAGCCGCGCGATCCGACCGCCCTCTGAGGCGACGGCGTCGGCCTGAACGTCCGCGTTCGCGCATCCGCAGGCGGCGGCGCTGCCCGAGCCTGTTCATCAGCCCGCTCATCCCCGGGCGGGCGTCTCCAGCGACACGGCCGGCGGTGCCTCGTCCGCCGGTGTCCGGTGGTCGAAGGCGATGAGCGGGTCACCCGTCAGGGGATGGTCGACAACCGCCGCACGCACTCCGAACACCTCCGCCATCAGCACGGGCGTGAGGACGTCCCGCGGCGGGCCGGAGGCGACGACCCCTCCGTCGTGCAGGACGTGGAGGCGGTCGCAGACGGAGGCCGCGGCATTCAGGTCGTGCAGCGACACCAGGGTGGTACGGCGCTGGGCACGCAGGAGGGCGAGCAGGTCGACCTGGTGGCGGACGTCGAGGTGGTTGGTCGGTTCGTCCAGTACCAGGACGTCCGGGTCCTGCGCGAACGCCCTTGCCAGCAGGACACGTTGGCGCTCACCACCGGACAGGGCCGTGAAGCGGCGTCCGGCCTGTTCCGCCATGCCGACGTCGGTGAGCGCCTGCGCGACGACGTCCCGGTCGGCGGAGTCCTCGCGGGCGAAGGCCCGCTTGTAGGGCGTACGGCCCATCGCGACGACCTCGCGCACGGTCAGCTCGAAGTCGCTCCCGCGCTCCTGCGGCAGGGCCGCCACGTGCCGCGCCGACTGGAGCGGGGTCATCTCCCGCAGGTCGGTGCCGGCCAGCAGGACCCGGCCGGCGGTGGGCTTCAGGTGCCGGTAGACGGTGCGCAGGAGCGTGGACTTGCCGCTGCCGTTCGGGCCGACCAACCCGGTGATCTCGCCCTCGGCGGCGACGAGACGGGCGCCCGCCACCACCGTCCGGCCGGCGTAGGCGACGTGCAGGTCCTCGATGTCGATCCTCAACTGCCGCTCCCCAGACGCCGGTCCATCAGGTACAACAGGGCCGGAGCCCCGAGCAGCGAGGTGACCACGCCGACCGGCAGCTCCTGCGCGTCCATGGCCGTACGGCACACGATGTCGACGACGACCAGCAGCAGGGCGCCGAACAACGCGGAGACCGGCAGCAGGCGTCGGTGGTCACCCCCCACGACCAGGCGGCAGACATGCGGCACCATCAGCGCGACGAAGGCGATCGCGCCGGAGACCGCCGCCAGGACACCGGTCAGCACACTGGTGACGGTGAACAGCTCGCGGCGCAGCCGGGTGACGTCGATGCCGAGCCCGGCGGCCGTCTCGTCGCCCATCAGCAGGGCGTTCAGACCCCGGGCGCGTGCCTGGAGCCACAGCAGCGCGGCGGGAACGGCGACGGCGGGTACCGCGAGCAGTTCCCATGTCGCTCCGCCGAGGCTGCCCATGAGCCAGAACAGGACGCCGTGGGTCTGCTGCTCGTCCCCGGCCTGCAACACCAGGTAGCTGGTGAACCCGGAGAGGAACTGGCCGATCGCGACGCCGGCCAGCACCAGCCGCAGCGGCGCGAACCCGCCACCGCGCCGGGCCACCGCCCACACCAGCGCGAACGTCGCCAGCGCGCCGGCAAAAGCCGCCCCGGACAGGCCCAGTCCCAGTGCCCCGCCGGCGCCGAGGCCGAGGACGATCGCGGCGACCGCGCCGAGGGAGGCACCGTTGGAGATGCCCAGCAGGTAGGGGTCGGCCAGCGGGTTGCGCACCAGCGCCTGGACGGCCGTACCGACGAGACCGAGGCCGGCGCCGACGAGTGCGGCGAGCAGGGCACGAGGGAGTCGGAGCTGCCAGACGATGAGGTCGTCCGTACCGGGGCGCGGAGCCTCACCGGACAGCCGCCGCCCCACCACGCTCCACACCTCGCCGGGCGGGATCGAGGTCGAGCCCCAGGCCACGGCGGCCGTCAGCGCGGCCGCCAGCGCCACGGCCAGAACCGCCGCGAGCGGACCGGCGGGCAGGGTGCCGCGCTCCTTCGCAGCCGCGGCTGTCCGGCGCACCCGTGTGAAGGCCATGATCAGGCGACCTTGCCGGGGTGGAGGATCCTGGCGATGGCCTCGACCGTGTCGGCGTTCTCGACTCCCGCGATGGTGGTCCGCTCGGAGCCGATGCGCAGGAAGTGGCCCGCCTTGACCGCCTTCAGGCCCTTGGTCGCGGGGTTCGACTTCAGCCACTGCTCGGCCTCGTCGAACGCCTGCTTGTTCGCCGCCTCGCTGCCGCGGTTGCGGACGCCGAGCTGGATCCAGTCGGGGTTCTTGGCGATGACGTCCTCCCAGCCGACCTGCTGGTAGTCGCCGTCGCAGTCGGCGAAGACGTTGCGGGCTCCGGCCAGGGTGATCACGGCGTTGGCGATCTGGCGGTTGCAGGTGACGGAGGGCTGCTTCGTACCGGCGTCGTAGTCGAAGAAGAAGTATGTCGGCCGGTTGTTCTCCGCCGTACCGCCGACCGCCTTCTGGACCGCGCCCACCTTCTCCCTCATCGCGGCGACGAGTTTCCGCGCCTGCGCACCGGTGCCGGTGACCGCGCCGAGGGAAGTGATGTCGGCCTCGACGGCGGACAGATCGGTCACTGGGCCCTTGCTCTGGGCAGCACAGGCGGTGGACTTCAGGTAGATGTGCTTGATCCCGGCCGCCTTGAACTCCTCCGCCGTCGGCGCGTCCCCCGTGCCTGAGCCGCCCATGCTTCCCATGGAGGCGAAGGTGTCGATGTAGAGGTCGGCTCCGGAGCCCAGCAGCTTCTCCTTCGGGACCACGGTCCGGCTGAGCACCTTGACCTTCTGCGCCTGTGCGTCGAGGGTGCCGGGCAGCGTGCCCTTGCCGGGCGGGAAGCCGGTGCCGATCACCTGGTCGCCGGCACCGAGGCGCAGCAGCAGTTCCAGGCTGGAGGCGTTGCTGGTGACGATTCTCTTCGGGGCGCTGGAGAAGGTGGTCCTGGCACCCATGCAGTCGGTGACGGACACCGGATGGCCGCCGGAAACCGCCTTCCCGGCCTGCCCCGCGTTCCCGTCCGCCGTGTCCTTCCCCCCGCCGCCGCAGCCCGCCAGCAGCAGGCCGCCGAGCACAACGCCCGCGGTACCGCCCCACACACGAGAACGCATCGAACAACTCCCGGATCCACTCGGTACACGGGCGAGCCTTCGCCACCCGCTCCAGTAGTCGGAGCGAAAGTGCCCTGAGTTCCCGGCCAGTTGGCGATCCGGCTCGGGTGAACCGCTCCCGGTGCTCCGGCGGCGAGGGTGCCGGTGCCGTTCTTCCCGCCGGCACCGGCACCCTCCCGGAACGTCAGGCCACCAGCGCGGCGGGCTGGTCCTCCCCCACTGCCTTGACGGCGCGGGAGGTGCCCCCCTCGTCCAGCAGGTCCATCAGCGTCGCGCGGGCGCGGGCCACGCGGGAGCGGACCGTGCCGATCGGGCAGTCGCTCACCTCGGCGGCCTCCGCATAAGGCAGGCCGAGCAGCTGCGTGAGGGTGAACGCTTCCCGGCGGTCGTCGGGAAGCGACGCCAGCAGATCGAGCAGGGCAATGCCGTCGTCGAAGCCGGGCAGGCCGCGCGGCTGGGCCAGTTCGGCGGCCAGCTGCCAGTCCGGTACGTCGGTCAGGCGCGGGCGAGCGGCGGCGTACCGGTAACTGTCGATCACGGCTCGGCGGGCGATGGACAGCAGCCAGGCCCGGGCCGAGGAACGCCCTTCGAAGCGGTGCAGGCTGCCGAGCGCGCGCAGGAACGTGTCCTGCGCCAGATCGTCAACAGCCTGAGGATCGCCGCACAGATGGGCGACATAGCGCTGCACGTCCCGGTGCAGGGCGCCCGCGAACTGCTCGACCGCGTGCGCGTCACCGCCTCGGGCGGCCAGCGCCCACGCGGTGATCGATTCGTCGGGCGCTGCCGGTTTGTAGCTCTTGGCGCGCGACGTGGGCAGGGCAGAGGAAATCACCTGGTGTCCTTCTCGGGTCAACCGTGATCCGGACCAGGGCGCGCCACAGCGCGCGGTCCGGTGAGAGTGGGAGAGACGGCCCTACGGCGTCGCTGTGGCGCTACAGCGCCTGTGCGGTCGTACGGCCGTGGCCCGAGGCACACAGGGGCAGCCCGGCAACCTCGGGGAACAAGCTGTCTTCAGACGACAGCCGTTCCCAACGGCGGACCCCGAGAAGTGATCGCATGGACGAGAAGGAGGAGACGCGGCGCCCCGGCCGAGCGGCGGCGCCGCGGGTGGACGCGGGGGCGATCGGGGGTATCGGGCAGGGCCAGCAGCAACCGCAGCGGCGCCGCCAGCCATCCGGCCGTCGCCCGCATGATCCGGAAGGCGGCCTTCTCGCCGTACGCCAGCCACAGACCGCACAGCACCGCGGCGAGCAGGTGGGCGGCGAGCATGCCGAACGACGACGAACCGCCGTCCATGGAGTGCCCCATGTGGTCCATGGGGCTCATGCCCGTGCGGTCCATGGGCATGGCGCCCATGTCCATGGAACCCGTCGGCATCGAGCCCGTGCCCATGGAGCCCATCGGCATCGAGCCCGTGCCCATGGAACCCATGCCGCTCATGTCGACGGACGTGAAGCCGCCGGACGAGCCGCTCGTCGATTGGGCGTGGGAGAACGCCTCGTGGAGCACCGTCTGGGCGGCGACCACGACCGTCACGATCACCGGCAGCCCGCGCTCACGCCCCGCCAGACACCAGCCCACGGCACCGGTCACGGCCCCGCCGGCGGCCAGCGCCCACGTCGGCACGTCGCTGCCGGACATCAGGACGTGGCCCAGGGCAGCGAGCAGCACGCACATGGCCGCGAACACCGCGGCCCGTATCGCGCGAGCACACCACCCTGCTGTCATGGCGCCTCATCCTCGCATCCGGGCTTCGGTCGTCATGCGTGGGTACGGACATCCACGCGGGACCGTACTCAATCCGCAGGATGTGATCCAGCCCACGACGACCGGCTGGAACTCGACGACACGCTGCCCCGACGTCTGGGAGAGGATTCCTCCGCCTCAGGGCGGGCGATCAGGGACCGCTGTCGCTCGGACGGATGACGACCGCGATCGTCTCGACCGGCGCGCTGCGCTCGAAGTGCAGCGTGAACGGCACCATGTCGCCCACCCGCCAGCCGGCCCCGGCCCGCAGCGTCACGTCCACGCCGCGCGGCGACATGGACAGCGCGCCGCCCGCAGGGACGCGGGCCGAGGTCACGTCCGGCTTGTACGCGACCCGGCCGCCCAGCATGCGGTGCCCGCTGAGGGTGATCCGGCCGTGCGTGGCGGTGGACGTCACGTCCACCAGCCGGTCGTCCGCGCCACCGACGTTGGCGATGTCGAAGAGCGCCGCGGTGTCCGTGCTGTCCCCGAACGGCAGGAGGACCCGCCCGTGCGAGACGGTGATCCGAGCCGGGCTGCCCGCCTTCCCGGCCCCGGCCCAGGTCGTCAGCCCTCCGAGGGCGAGGCTGCAGGCGGCCACGGGCGCGAGCGCGGCGAGGACGGCGTCGGTCAGCCGACGGCGCGTGGGTCGCCAGAGGTCCTGCTCGGTCATCGGGTACGCCTCCGGGCGGGAGCGGGCGAGGGCTGCCAGGCGCGCAGCCGCAGGCTGTTGCCCACGACCAGCAGCGAACTCACCGACATCGCCGCCGCTGCGAGCACCGGATCGAGCAGGCCGGCCATGGCGAGCGGCATGGTCACCACGTTGTAGCCGAAGGCCCAGACGAGGTTGGCCCGGATCGTGCCCAGCGTGCGCCGGGCGAGCCGGACCGCGTCCGCCAACGCCTCGATGTCCCCGCGTACCAACGTCACGTCGGCGGCCCCGATGGCCACGTCCGTGCCGCTGCCCATGGCGATGCCCAGGTCGGCGCCGGCCAGGGCCGCGGCGTCGTTCACTCCGTCGCCGATGAGCGCGACGCGGTGGCCCTGCTCCTGCAGGTCCCGTACGAGGTCGGCCTTGGCCTCGGGAGTGCAGCGGGCGTGCACCTCGTCGATGCCCAGGGCTGCGGCCACGGACTGCGCGGGTGCCTCACGGTCACCGGTCGCGAGCACCGGCCGCACGCCCAGGCGTCGCAGCCGGTCCACGGCCTGGTAGCTGCCGGGCCGCACCACGTCCCCGACCTCGATCAGGGCCTCGGCCGCACCGTCCACCCGGACCAGGACAGGCGTGTGGGCGGCAGCCTCGGCCACGGACAGCGCGTCTGCCAGGGCGGTGGGCAACTCGCCGTCTGGGGCGAGTACTTCCACCAGCCGGCCCTCGACCAGGCCGCGCACGCCCCGCCCCGGCGCCGCGGCGAACTCACTCACGTCCGGCAGCGTCGCCTCGGGGACTTCCCGCCGGGCGTGGGAAGCGATCGCCCGTCCCAGGGGATGCTCCGAGCCGTGCTCGACGGCCCCGGCCAGTCTCAGCAGCGCCTCCTTGCCCGGTCCGCCGGGTACGACCGTGACGCGGGCGACGGTCATACGCCGCAGGTGAGCGTGCCGGTCTTGTCCAGCACGACCGTGTCGAGGTGCTGCAGCCCCTCCAGTGCCTGGGCTCCGCCGACCAGGACGCCCAGTTGGGCACCGCGGCCGGTCGCGGCCATCAGCGCGGTCGGCGTGGCCAGGCCGAGCGCGCACGGGCAGGCCACGACGAGCACGGCCACGCACGCGGTGACGGCGGCCTGCGGGTCGGCTCCGGCACCGAGCCAGAAGCCGAGACAGGTGACGGCCAGCGTCAGCACGACGGGGACGAAGACGCCCGCCACCGTGTCGGCCAGCCGCTGGGCCCGTGCCTTGCCGGCCTGGGCCTCGGTCACCAGCCGGGTGATCCGGGCGAGCTGGGTGTCGGCACCGACGGCCGTGGCCTTCACCAGGAGCAGCCCGCCGGCGTTGACGGCGGCACCGACCACCGACGAACCCGGCCCGACCTCGACGGGCTCGCTCTCTCCGGTGACCAGGGACAGATCCACGGCCGAACTGCCCTCCACCACCTGCCCGTCGGTGGCCACCCGCTCCCCCGGCCGCACGACGAAGACCTGTCCCGCTCTCAACCGCTCGATTGGGACGAGCAGTTCCACGCCGCCATCGCGCACGGTCACCTCTTTGACGGCGAGTCGAGCCAGCGACCTGAGCGCCAGCCCGGTCCCCCGCCGGGCCCGCGCCTCCAGGAACCGCCCCGCCAGGACGAACAGCGGCACACCGACGGCCGCTTCGAGATAGACGTGCGCCGCGCCGCCCGAAGCCGAGGGCACCAGGGTGAACGGCATCCGCATGCCGGGCTCTCCGGCACCGCCGAGGAACAGCGCGTAGGCGGACCAGGAGAAGGACGCCACCACACCCAGCGACACCAGGGTGTCCATGGTCGCCGCCGCGTGCCGAAGCCCACGCGTCGCACGCACATGGAAGGGCAACGCGCCCCACACGGCGACCGGCGCGGCCAGCGCGAAGCACAGCCACTGCCAGTCACGGAACTGCAGCGCGGGAACCATCGACAGCACGAGCACGGGCACCGCGAACAGCGCGGTGATCAGCAGCCGGTCCCGCTCCTGGCGAGCTCCCTCGGACTCGCCCGCGTCCTCGCCTCCGCGCGTCTCGGGCTGGCTGGGCGGTTCGGGCAGGGCAGCCGTGCAGCCGGCCTTCTCGACGGCGGCGACGAGTTCCTCGGGGCGGATCCGCGGCGGGTGGCTCACCCGCGCCCGTCCGGTGGCCAGATTGACGGTCGCCGTGACCCCGTCCAGCCTGCCGAGTTTCTTCTCGACGCGCCTCACGCAGGCCGCGCAGGTCATGCCGCCGACGGCCAGGTCGGTCGTCACCAGGTCGACGGTCACCGGTTCTCCGCCCATCAGTGGCCGCCTCCGTGCATGTCCCCCGTGTCGTCCGTGCGGCCGCCCCCGCCGGAACCGCCGTCACCCCGGCTCGTGCCGGTGGCGCCGTGCATGCCGGGCGCGACGGGCCCTGCGGCGGCACCGACGGCGTACGACACCGTGAACAGCAGCGACAGCAGGAGAAGGAATCCGCACAGGGCGGGCGGAGGCACTAGCTTCCGCGACACCGCACCCGCGCCGGAGGAGATGTGCCGGGACTCGTCCATCAACCGCGACTCCAGATCACGTTCGTACGGCGTCGGCCGGATCGCGCCGTACTGCATCAGGAGTCGGGGCCGCCGGGGGTCGAGTTCCGGAGCATCGTCGTGGTCCGCGTCACGTGAGGGACGACGGTGCCTGCTTCGCGACGACGATCGTCATGCCTCTCGGGACACGCAGTGTTCGAGCAGCGCGGCCACCGGGCCCTCGACGAGCCGGTAGCGCACGATTCGGCCGTCCTTCTCGCCGTGGACGATGCCTGCGGTGCGCAGCAGGCGCAGGGCCTGGGACACGGCGGTGTCCCTCATGCCGGTGGCTACGGCGAGGTCGGAGACGGCGATGGGCCCGGCCTCGTGGAGGGCGAGCAGCAGGGACAGGCGGCCGGGATCCGAGAGCAGAGAGAAGCGGTCGGCCCAGACGCGTACACGCTCGGGCTCGCCGACGGCGGCGATGGCGTCGCAGACGCGATGGCCGTCGATGGTGCGCTGCCCGGCGCGTTCCGCGGGGACGAGATGCATGGACCCATCATCGCAGTCCGCGAAATCCCGCCTCAATACCTGCACGATTGTGCAGCCTTGCAGCCTCGACCTCCGGCCTTCTAGGGTGAGCGGGCCGTGGTGTTCGGGAAGACCGGTGACAGTCCCTCAGGGGCTCAGTCCGGAGCGGCCCTCGCCACTGTGATCGGGGAGTTCCCGCCCCATGCATTGCCACTGGCCGCGCGGCCGGGAAGGCAGGGGCGGGCGCGTCGACCCGTCAGCCAGGAGACCGGCCACGGCAGCACGATGCTGATCCACGAGGTGCTGGAGCGTGACCGTATGACCATGCCCGAAGGCGTGCCCGAATCCGCCGCCTCCCCTTCCTTTCGCTGGCGGCGCGAGGACACGGTGCGGACCGCGGGCCTCCTGGCCGTGATCGTCGCCTTGCACGTGGTCGCCTTCGGGATCCTCTTCCTCCTCGTGGTCCCGCGCCACTACGAGGTGGGGACCAAGGCGTTCGGGGTGGGCCTCGGCATCACGGCCTACACCCTCGGCATGCGGCACGCGTTCGACGCCGACCACATCGCCGCGATCGACAACACCACCCGCAAGCTGATGGCCGACGGCAAGCGGCCGGTCTCGGTGGGCTTCTGGTTCGCGCTCGGGCACTCCAGCGTGGTCGTCGTCATGGCGGCGCTGGTCGCGGGCGGCGCGAAGCTCGCGGGCACCCTGATGAACGACGGATCCCGGACCCACCAGGTCCTCGGCACCCTGGGCACCACGGTCTCCGGCGGCTTCCTGTACCTGATCGCCGCGCTCAACCTCGCGGCACTGTTCGGCATCGTCCGTGTCTTCAGGGCCATGCGCGCCGGACGCTACGACGAAGCGGAGCTGGAGGCCCACCTCGACTCGCGCGGCTTCATGAACCGCATACTCGGCCGCCTCACCAGGTCGATCCGCCGCCCCGGCCAGATGTTCCCGCTCGGCTTCCTCTTCGGCATCGGCTTCGACACCACCACCGAAGTCCTGCTCCTCGCCCTGGCCGGCAACGGCGCCGCGGCCGGCCTGCCCTGGTACGCGGTCCTCTGCCTGCCCCTCCTCTTCGCCGCCGGCATGAGCCTCTTCGACACCCTCGACGGCACCTTCATGAACTTCGCCTACCAGTGGGCGTTCTCCAACCCCGTCCGCAAGGTGTTCTACAACCTCACCATCACCGGCCTGTCCATCGCCGTCGCCTTCTTCGTCGGCACCATCGAGCTGCTCGGCGTCCTGCACGACAAGCTCGGGCTGAGCGACGGCGTCAGCGGCTGGATCGCGGGCCTGGACCTCGACAACGTCGGCTACGTCATCGTCGGCCTGTTCGTCGTCGTCTGGGCCGTGGCCATCGGCTACTGGCGCCTGGCCAAGGTCGAGGAACGCTGGGGCACCCACACCGCCGACGCCGGCTGACGACGCCGGCAGCGGTGTCCGGGGCCCTGCGGGTGCGGACCGACAGGTCGGTGCCCTTGGGAAGTGGTGCCGGAGCAGGCCGCGGGATTCGCTGGAGCCGCGCTGCCGGGGGCCGGCCGGGTCGCAGAGGCGGACCGGGATGCCGGTGGCGATGGTGAACGCGCCACAGGCGCCCATCTCGCTTCCCTGTGCCCGTGTCAGAGACGGTCGCAGTGGTGACCAGCGCGTCCCTGACACGTTCGGCGCCATGGTCGCCGGGCAGATGAAGGGGCACGACACAGCGGGTGACACGCCCGGCCAGGGGGCCGATGGCCGATCCGGACGGTGGATTGTGACCGGAGCCTCCCGGTGAAGCACCTGCCGATTTCCCGGCCCGCATCGATAATGACCTTGTGCGCTCACTAGTCAGGAACTCCATCCTGCCCCTGACGCTGGTCATCATCGGGGCAGCCGCAGTGGTGGGCGACGCCGCGGGGGAAACCCATGCGGCCAGAAGCAGCGGGCGCAGCGGTTTCGGCAAGTCCGGCGAGCCGGGCCAGGCCTCGCGGGACGAGGACCAGGACCACTCCGCGACGGCCCCGGCCGCGGACGGCAACGCGTACACCCCCCGCAGGACCGAGGAGAACGCCCGGATCGGCGCGGTCTTCGAGAAGGACGACCAGGGTGCCCACTTCTGCACGGCGAGCGTGGTGCAGAGTCCGGGCCGGAACATGCTGATCACCGCGGCCCACTGCGCCTTCGACGCCGACTCCGGACAGCCGCTGAACGACCTGGTCTTCGCCCCCGGCTACCGCAACGGCGACGGACCCACCGGCCTGTGGAAGGTCAGCAAGGTGGTCGTCGACGACCGCTGGGCCGAGTCGCAGGACGAGGATCTCGACGTCGCCTTCCTCGTCGTCGACCAGAAGGACGGCAAGGACATCCAGGACGTCCTGGGCGGCAACGCCCTCGGAATCAACCGCGGCTTCGACAACAAGGTCAAGATCACCGGCTATCCCAGCAGTCGTGACACCCCCGTCTCGTGCCAGAACCGCACCACGAAGTTCAGCGACACCCAGCTGCGCATCCAGTGCACCGACCTCGAGGACGGGACCAGCGGCAGCCCCTGGCTCGCCGACTACGACCCCAAGAGCCACACCGGCACGGTCGTCGGCGTCCTGGGCGGCCATGAGGGCGGCGGCGCCCAGGCCGATGTCTCGTACGCCGCGTACTTCGACGACGACATCGCCAAGCTCTACCGGCGCGCCCAGGACGAGGACTGAGCCCAGCTCATCCGCACCCCGCTCACGGCGAAGGGCCGTAGCCGCCAAGCGTGCCGGGGAGGGACGGCGGCCCGGAGCCGACCATGGGGATTACGATGGCCTGCCCTGGTGGCTCACCCTGCTGACCAGCCTGAACGCCATGCGGGACCGATGGCGGCGATGCTCGTGCCGAGACCACACACAGCCGGTCCCGTACTCTTCCTCCGAGCCGCCGCGCAGCCCGGCTCCGGAGGGGGCAGGGACAACCGCGAGGGAGACGGCATGGGAGCCGCTGACCGGCAGAGCGCCGGAAACTGGAACGGGACCGGCGACCCGTCGGGGACCAGAGGTGGTCATGCGAGCGAGTACGGCCACGACTACGAATACAGGAATCCTCCCGAGCCGATACCCCACCCCGGCTACCGGCCCGATGCCGAGACGGGCCACATTCCCCCTCCGGCCACCATCGGCCATCGGCACGCCCCCATGAGGGGCAACGGGCCCGTGACGGTGACCGATGCCAGACATGGCTCCGCCCACGGTCCTGGAGCGGGCGCCGACGGTCACGGTCACGGGCACAGTCATGGACACAGCCACAGTCACGGGGCTGCCGCTCCGGTCTCCCGGCACCTGCGGAAGGTCATCGCGGCGATCCTGATCCCCTTCACCGCGGCGGTCGTCGTCGGCCTGCTGGTGCTGTGGCCGGGAGGAGCCCCGCCGCACAAGCGCACCGGTGTCGGCTTCGATCAGCAGACCCAACAGGCCACGGTCACCCGGGTCATCGAGCTGAGCTGCAAGTCGGTGAACGCCTCCGGCCAGACCCCCA